>JAGBHP010000064.1 GCA_017935435.1 Clostridia bacterium
AGAGTTATTATGAAGTCTATTTATTTTTTTCATGTTGCACTTGATATTATAATCTGCCGGGCTCCCCTACAAACACAACCAATAGTTCGTGCGTTAAATTCCAATTTATCTTTTGAAATACTTCTGTATAAATCACCATACAATTTAAAATTCATTTTTTGTCAAAATTATTATATCACTTATAACATTTTTAGTCAATTACAATGCGCAAAATATAGTGACTTTTACCATTATTTTATAGCAAAAAAATTTTTTCTTGTTATAATATGCTTTTTGTGATACAATAATATCATAATATTATTTTTACAAATGAAAGAAGGACAAAATTTATGAAAAAAGTACTTTGTTTGGTAATGGCAATTTTGGTTTTAACGCTCGGTTTTACTGCGTTTGCAGAAGATGCAAAACAGGCAGAAGACGCTAAAACTCCTACTCAAATTGAGGTTGTGGAAGAAACTAAAGAAGACGGCACACCGCAGTACATATTAGTTGTTGATAACTTAGGCTACACCCTTCCTTATCCGCTTTATATGGAAAACGGAAGAACAATGGTTGAAGCAGGCACAATCGCTTCTTTAATCGGTGTACAAACGGAAGTAAAAGACGGCTTTGTAACGTTTACAGACGGCGAAAATGTGGCATCTTTATCGCTTGAGGCAGACGGTGCAGTTTTAAATGACGGCGCAGTTGTTTTAGACGCTTACGCGGCTAAAAAAGAAGAGATTACCTTTGTTCCGCTTCGTTTTGTAGCTGAAAGCTTTGGTTGCACAGTTGGTTTTTCACCTGTATTTTCAGAAGAGGAAAAGTTTTTAGGTGCATATATTACTGTTGAAACAAACAGACCGTCAAATGTTGACTTTTCTTTGATTGTTCCTGATAGCTTATCTGAACTTGCGGTAAATATTATTGATATTACAAAAACAATTACGGGAATTTCACCTGAAATAAGAACAATTGAAGCAGATAAATATTCAGAAGCCGTAAATGCCGCTTTGCTTGCAGGCGAAAAGGTAATGTTTATAAAAAATGCTGAAACTGCAAAAATTGAAGGTCACAAAGCAGAAGACCTTATAATTTCTTTTGACGCTATGCTCGAAGAAGCAACTCGTGAAGAGCTTAAAAAGGATGATGAGTTAAAAGATGTAATTTATGGCGAAAATGGCGAAATTACGGCTCTTCCAATTAAGCTTACTGACGAGGTTATTGCTTTTTCAGTTTCTAAAACAACGACAGATGTAGAAGGTGCGGCTTATTTCGTTAGCAGTATGAGTGAGCTTATTTTAAGCCTTACAAATCCTGCCGAATAATTTTTTGGAGGGATTTCCTTGAAAAAATTCTTTAAAATTTTTGGTATTGTGCTTTTGTGCGTGGCAATAGTTTGCGGCGGTGTTTTTGTGTGGCAAAAAGACCATATTATGGCGATAATTAATGCCGTTAAATATTCTGATGAAGAGCTTTCCGAAAAGCTTGTTTCAACACAGGAGGAACTAAAGCAAACTGTCGAAAGCTTTGCAGGCGAAGAACTTCGTGAATACACCGAAGAAGAGCTTGGGCAGATTGAGCGTGGTGAGGTCACAAAAGATGAAGTGATGGCAAAAATTATAAACGAAGCCGTTGAGAAAAAAATATCCAAAAAAGAGCCTGAAGATACAAACGAACAAAAGACAAAGGAAAAAGAAGCAGAGATTATTATAAACGAGCATATTGCGCAGATGTATTCCCTTAAATCTTCGTATTTGGGGCAAATTGATGCTATGCTTGCTACTGCTGCGGCGGAGTATTACTCTATGGCAGAGGGTGGCGCAAAAGGAAAGGAAACAAAGCAGGTTTTAATTCCTAAATATATGGGAATACTTTCGGGGCTTGAAAAACAGTGCGATGCTAAGGTTGAAGGTGTGCTTTCTTCTCTTATGAAAGAGTTAAAAGCAAGAAACCAGAGCCTTGATATTGTAAAAACCATACGCTCGGCTTATGAAAACGAAAAAAGCATTAAAATGGCGCAGATAATTAATGAATATAAGTAGAGTGTATATTTAAAAAAGGAAAAATGGCAGAATTTTATGTTATTCCGTCATTAAAAGAGGGGGTGTAGCAAAATGTGCACACCACACAAGGCTAAACAAGCGCCTAATAAAGCCTTTTCATTACAACAACGAAGTCTAAATGAAGCAAAACTTTAAGGTAGAAATTCGTCATTTGACGAATTTCTACTAAAAAAGCCT
>JAGBHP010000007.1 GCA_017935435.1 Clostridia bacterium
ATATTGATACCTATAACGGTCTTATGCACACCTTGTTTGTACTTGAAGATACAAATTATATGCACATAACCAAAAACGAAGCAGGTCAGTATTGTATCGCCTTAGACAAATATACTGAAAATTCAAAAGCACATAGTATGAACGAAATGTTTCGCTTGTGGTATGATGAATACCAAAAATTCTTAAACGGAGAAATTACAAAAGAAGAATACGACCATTGGAGATATACCTTTCCCAAAGTTGAAGGTGACCGTTTTGAAGAAAGAATCAAAAAACTGCGAGAGAAAGAAAAAGGTCACGAATTTAAGTTATAAGCATAGAAAAATCCCCCTGAAAACTTTGTCGTTTTCAGGGGGATAGTTTTTATAATCATTTATTGTCTGCAATAGTAAAATAGTATCAAATTAGTATCATTGCAGATTTCAAAGTCCCGAAAAGCCTTATTTCAAGCCACTTTCGAGGGTTTGATTACTTACTCCCATTCGATTGTAGCCGGACCCTTCGGGCTTAAGTCATATAAAACTCTGCACACGCCGGGAACTTCAGCTAAAATTCTATCTGTTATTTTCTTAAGAACGCTCCACTCGATTTCGGGAACAGTGGCTGTCATAGCGTCAACTGTGTTTACCGCACGGATAATAACAGGAAGGTCAAATACACGTTTTCCGTCACGCACGCCTGTTGAGCGGAAATCAGGAACAACAGTAAAGAACTGCCATACAGATTTAGTAAGGCCTGCATTATCAAACTCTTCTCTTAAAATAGCATCTGATTCACGAAGAGCCTCTAAACGCTCACGAGTGATTTCGCCAAGGCAACGAACACCAAGTCCGGGACCCGGGAACGGCTGACGGTCAACCATATTTTCAGGAAGACCTAAAGCTTTACCTACAACACGAACTTCATCTTTATAAAGAAGCTTTACAGGTTCAACAAGCTCAAACTGGAGGTCTTCAGGAAGTCCGCCAACGTTGTGATGAGCTTTAACGCCGTCGCTTTCAATGATATCAGGATAAATTGTGCCCTGAGCTAAAAAGTCAATATCATCAAACTTGCGAGCTTCTTCTTCAAACACGCGGATAAATTCTCCACCGATAATTTTTCTCTTCTGTTCAGGGTCCGAAACACCTTTAACCTTTCCTAAAAAGCGCTCTGTCGCATCAACGTATACAAGATTTGCGTCAAGTCCGTCTTTAAAAATCTTGATAACCTGCTCGCTCTCGCCTTTACGCATAAGTCCATGATTTACGTGAACGCAAACGAGCTGTTTGCCAATTGCCTTAATTAAAAGTGCCGCAACAACTGAGCTGTCAACACCGCCCGAAAGCGCTAAAAGTACCTTTTTGTCGCCAACCTGTGAACGCACAAGCGCAACCTGTTCGTCAATAAACTGATCTGCAAGCTCTTTTGTTGTAATACGAGCCATAGAATCAGGTCTTTTGTTTGTATCCATCTGTTTTGCCCCCTAAACTAAATTTATTTTATTATTTTATCATATAAAAAAAACATTTTCAAGTATTTAGGAAGAAAAAATTGCACAATTGTAAATTAAAGTAAATTCTAAAAGTTTAAGTTTACTTGTTTATTTCAGGATTGTCTGTAAGACCTAAAATATAATCGGTTGATACATTATAAAAGCATGACAGCTTAATTAAAATTTCTGTTGGAATATCTCTTTGACCTAATTCATTATTGCTATAAACCTGCTGAGAACAACTAAGTTCTTTTGCCATTTGTTTTTGCGTGAAGTCGTTGTCTTCTCTTAAATCACGAATTCTCCTATACATCTTAAAACACCTCTTTTGTTAAAAATTATATCTTACAACATAATGCAGTATTGACAAATACCGCAAATTGCAGTATAATATTTTGTGGAGGTGAGGAACATGAGAAGTGATGTACCTGGTTTGCGACTATTTTTGTATTGTGTCTTAGAGTTAATCAAGGAACAGAAAAAAGAGACGTGCGCATTTGTAGAGGATAATATATCGAAAGGCATAGCAACCGTTCTATATAATAAATATACTAATACCTTTAATAAATGCGACTTTGACCACGATAAGTGTAAATCAATTGATGAACATTTTAAAACGTTAATCGGCATCGGAGACGGAAAAGAAAGTACTTATTTTTGCGAAGAAAATGATGGTATTTTTCTGATTTTAAAGCTTGCATTAAATGAAATTTACTAAGAACTTAAAAAAATTATAGAAGGAGTTGATTATAACAAGAAATATGAAAACACAGGCAATTGTATATATGACTACTTATTGCAAAGCATACATCCAAATAGATAGAATAAGAAAAGAAAGGATGATCTAATATGAAAAAAATAACATGCATATTTTTAATTTTTATAATGACGTTACTGTCAACAAATATTGCTATATTAGCAAAAAACGAAGATACCCCTCCCTATTCACTCCCCTATCTGAAAAACATTGATGGAGTTGAATACGTAAAATATGAATCAATGGAAGATACAACAACAGAAGAGGGACGTACTGAAAACATGACCCTCGAAATGTATGATGTTTTTAAACTATCGATATTGTATCAAAATTGGGAGAAAACAATAAAACCTTTTAGAGATGCTTTTAAAAGTGCAGGATTTGAAGAAAGTACAGATAACAGAAAAGGTGGAGATGTAAGATATGTCTATAAAAAAATCATGAATGATTCTCTTGTTCAATGTTTTATGATTTTAGGCGAAAATGAATCAGAAGAAATAATGAACGAAGGTGGACTAGTATATATTTTACATGGCTTGTTACATTTATCTGAAGAATACGCAGATAAAATGACAAAAGAAAACTTAGATACATTAATTGTATGTTCTGAAAACGGTAACATAAGTATTTCTTTAAATAATAATATTATTGAATTTGACACAAAACCTCAAATCATTAACGGAAGAACAATGGTGCCGCTTCGTGCAATTTTTGAAGCACTTGGAGCAGCTGTTGATTGGAACGAAAAAAAACAAATGATAACTGCCACAAGAAACGAAACCACAATTAAATTGACAATCAATAACGCTACAATGCATGTAAATGATAATGCAATTACACTTGATAGCCCTGCATGTCTCGTTGATGGTCGCACACTTGTTCCGGTAAGAGCAATTTCTGAGGCTTTTGAAATTCAAGTTGAATGGAAAGAAATTAAACCTACAACACCGATTGTATACGATGATTTGAGTGCTAATGTTAACCAAATTAATGATATGATTAGCAAAGGGTTGTATATTGAAGCAATGCAAGAATGTGAACAAACCATCGCTTGGCATGTCTGCTCTCCTGATGATATCGAATTGTTGAATTCATTAAAAGCTTCTGCCAACGAAAAATATAATGCGTATTTAAAAGCAGAGAACGACAAGAAAACTTTAGCAAATGCAGGCGTTTCTTTGAACCAAAATGACATTAATATATCATTAAAAGTTCCAAAGGTAGGTATGAATAACACATACGCTTACGTAAACGTAACCAATAACAGTTCTTTGCCCTTGATATTTGGTTCATTAGCTTCAATAAACGGTTCAGGGGTATTTCGTGAAAACTGGAAAAAAGGAGATGTTAGTGTTGTATCGGGACAAACAGTTCGATTAAAATATGATAATTTAAACACTTATTTAGATAAAACTTGTGGAGGATATGTTGTTTTTAGATGGAATGGCGAACAATATTACGCAGAGTTTGACGTTAACGGCATTACAATGTTTTACAAAGGTAACGCCAATGGACCAGCACAATAAAAATATAAAAAGTCAAAACCTCCAGTAAACTGGTGGCTTGTACAGTCCCTCTAAGGTGCATCGAAGTTTGACAACGCATTACTATCACTGGTAGCCGCTTACGAGCGGCTGCCAGACTGTCAAAAAATTTCAGATTTTTCTGGGCTTTTTCGACAGTCTGACGGGATATCACAAAAGTGATATACCGCAAAATTTATTCATCATCTGGCTTTAATTTTTCTGACCTTTCATCCGTATATAAAAACAAGTACACCAAAAGCATAAGTGCTATATAAAGCAGAATTGTTTTCGTTTCCATTTGCGCCTTTATAATTCCCGTTTCTTTTTCTGCAAACCACGCAGAAATCTTTATTATAGCCTTTAAAATCGGATAAACAAAGAGCATTATCGGTTTTGCAAGCGGTGCAAAAATTATATCTGCTAAAATAAGCAATATTCCACCTGTAAATAACGGCAAAAGAAGCGACGGGATAAAAAGATTCGTAATAAATGACCATAACGTAAAGCTTCCGAAATAGCAGATAATTACAGGCATTGTGATAATCTGCGCAGACGCAGTAATTGAAAACGCCGAAAACAGTAAGTATAAAATTTTGTTACTTTTGGTTACATTAAAAATTCTGCACAGAAAATTTGTTATTTTCTCGCAAAACAAGAGTATTCCAAGCGTTGCGCCAAACGATAGCATAAAGCTTACGGAAAATGCCCAAAACGGATTATGACTTATAATAATAAGTGCGGCAATCGCAAGAGATGTCAAGGGGTCTGCCCTTCTTAAAATTACGCTTGCCGTAATAAAAAGCACCGCAACAATTCCTGCACGCACGGCAGACACCGCCATTCCCGTAAAGGGAACGTATATTAAAATCAAAATTACCGCTAAAAAATACGCAAGCTTTTTGTTTACACCGAAAAGCGACGCAAAACTATAAAGCATTGCACAAATCGTATTTACGTGCAAACCCGAAACCGCTACAATATGCGAAATTCCGCTTTTTGAAAAACTCTCGGTTATTTCATCATCAAGACCTGTTTTGTCGCCCAAAAGCATAGCTGAAAGCAGAGCCGCTTCATCTTTTGGAAGAATTTCGTAAAGACGCAGGGACATATTTCGTCTTATAACGCTAAGCGTTTCAAAAAAGCTTCTTTCTCCCTTTGAAACAAAGGTACAATTTCCGCCACTAACACTTAAAATTGTGTAAATCTTTTTGGTTTTAAGATATAAAGAATAGTCATCAGATATTTTCTCAGATGTTCTCGGAAGCAAAACTTTTGCCTTTACTGTTATATTATCGCCAGGCTCTAAAGAGCACTCCTTATCGTAAAGCCTTAGCATAGCGTTTTCGGCAAAATAATATGTGCCTTTTTCTGTTTTTACGCTTTCTGCAATTCCGTAAAGCGTAAAATATTTCTTTCCCTTTTGCGGATAATCACATACGTGCACACTAATTTCCACCGTTTTCCCCGAAAAGTCTGAAAGAGTGCTGATATCTTTCATTTCTATATACTCAACGTAAAATCCGCCGACTAAAACACACGCGCAACAAAAAATTAAGCCCGCATTTATAAATGCAGGCTTTATATAAAGCAATATTACCGTTAGAACCAAAAATAAAAACGAAATAATTAAAACGGTTTCAAGATTGAATATCACGGAAGCGTATATTCCCATCAAAAGAGAACTCACCCACCAAAATAACTTGCGCTTCATAATGTCCACCTTACGTTGTCTTGTTCGACATATTTCGACAAGCTAATTATAACACGTGTTTTAGAAACTTGCAAGATTTTTTTTGTTGGAATTCCCGCATTTTCCGACACTTATAAAAAGGCTCGGCAGATTATAAGTGCTTTTGCGCAAACTATATTATCATTTTAAACGCTTAAAGTCAACATAGTTAACTTTTCTTAAACAATTAAATATCAACCTTTAAATTTATCTGAGTTTTCAACAAAATGCCCATTCCACAGAAAATCGGGTTATGGTTGGTCGGCATTTGCCTTATTTACGGCATTTATCTTATTTTACTGTCCGCATCAACTGCAATTTTAAAGCTTTCCCACACGTCGCAAATAGAAGGATTGGCAGGAACGCCGTTTTCAATCATTTTAATCATATAATCAAGCTGAGCACCGGTAGGCTTTCTTTGAAACTCAATGTTTTTCATTTCAAAAACCTTTTCGGGATATTTATAGTATTCGATTAAGTTGCCGTCTTTTTGATGAGTTTTTCTGTCTTTACTGTAAATAATCCTTATTCTGCCTTTAGGTCCAATAAACTCTTTTACGTTGTCGCCCGACATAGTCGCGCCCCAGCCTGCTTCGTAAAAACCAACAGAGCCGTCTGAAAGTCTTGCTGTAATCATACCATAGTTATACTTGCCCTCGGGCAGTCTGTCATCCGTTGTTGTGCTTACGCCGGAAACATCAACAACTTTAGCATCGGTAAACCATTGCATTACGTCGATATAATGCACTCCGCAGTCGATAATCGGCGAGGTTTCCTTAATCAGATTTATATATTTTTCCTGATTCTGCGTCTGATGATTTTGCGACATACGCATAATAATCGGCTTTCCGATTGCGCCTGAGGAAATCATCTCACGCACAGTATTATATGTAGTATTATGTCTTAAAATATGCCCAATCAAAACCTTAACATCGGGATTTTCCTGTACTAAGCGGACAAACTCCTCGCCGTCTTTTAGGTTTGTTGTAATGGGTTTTTCGCAAATTAAATGCTTTTTATGCTTAATGCACTCTTTTAAAACATCAAGATGCGTTGAAGGGTAAGTTGCACAAATTACAATATCCACATCTTCTTTTGCAATTGCCTCTTTAAAATCAGCGATAGCATTTTCACCGCCGTATTTTTTCTTAAAAAGCTCAGCTCTTTCCAAATTCAAATCGCAAAGATACTTTATTTTGACATTTTCCTTGTAATATATATCTTCAAGGTGTGCCGCACCCATATCGCCGCAACCTATCAGTGCTAAATTATAAGTCTTCATTCTTTAGTAAATCCCCCTGCATTTTCTACTTCGCAAAGTACAAGCTCTACCGACTTAACTCCCTCCGAAAGAGGTGCAACAGTTAAGGGATTGCCTTCTTCTATACAGTCAACAAAATATTTAAGCTCTTTAAAATAGGCATCTTCTGACAGGGCATTTCCGCCGATTTCGCTGTTTAATTCGTGTTCGGTGCGAACATCAGGCTTAATCCAACCGCCTTCCTTTAAATAAACATTAAGACCGTTTTCATCTAAAACCGCAGTTGCATTTTCAAATTTCACACGGTATCCCATAGTAAAAGGAAAGCCAACAGGGTAATCCCAGCAACCCTCTACGAAAACCTTTGCATCTTTATAGTCAAAGCACGAAAAAATCTGTTCTATTGCGCCTTTTTCGTTTTTAGTTACACTGCTTGTTACGTTTTGAGGCTCGCCTAAAAGATAGCGCATAAAATCAACATCGTGAATATGCAAATCCAGCGCCACATCTCCGCTCTTTTTTGTGTCTTTTAGCCAATTTTCCCAGTCCCATTCGGGCTTTGCGCTTATTCTTGTAAACACTGCAGACAGAATTTTTCCGTATTTTCCACTATCTGCCACATTTTTAAGCCACACGTATTCATCCCACATTCTGACAACCTGACCTACGTGAACCTTAGCGCCCGTTTCCTCCTGTGTTTTTAAAAGGAGCGCTCCTTCCTCTTTTGTCATACATACAGGCTTTTCTATAAACACACTTCTGCCCTTTTTCATTGCCAAAACCGCATTTTCAGCGTGCAGATATGTCGGAAGACAAATATCTATAACGTCAACATCTGCGTTTAAAATCAGCTCTTTAGCACTATCATACACCTTTGCACTATGCATACGTGCAATTTTTTCAGCGTTTTCTCTTCTGACATCTGCAACGCAGGTAACATTAGCTTTTGCGACATGCCGATAACATTCCGAATGATTTGCGCCCATAAATCCACAACCAACTATGCCGATTTTTACCATAAAACAAGCCTCGCTTTCTGCTAAAAAACAGTTGAAATTATCTTGCGACTATGATAACATAAATTTATAAAAATGTAAATACACAATTTTGCTCTATAATAGCACAATATTTGCTTTTTTGACGAAAAGGACAGAGAAAAATGGATATTATAAAAGAACTTTTTAAAATGCAGGATATAAAATACAGGGATTTTCACAAAAAACTTATCCCCAATGTCAACGAAGAAAGAATTATCGGCGTGCGCACGCCTGATTTGCGCAAATTTTCAAAAACAGTTTTTAAGTCAGACGAAAAATCGGAATTTTTAAACTCTCTTCCGCATTATTACTATGAAGAAAACAATCTGCACGCTTTTTTAATTGAGCAAATTAAGGATTTTGATGAAGCCATAGAGAAAACAGAAAAATTTCTGCCATATATCGACAATTGGGCGACCTGCGATATGTTTCGCCCTAAAATTTTTGCAAAAAATGCTGATAAGATGCTTTTCTTTGCTAAAAAATGGATAAAATCAGAAAAAACTTATGTTGTGCGCTTTGGTTTAGGCATTTTGCTTTCTTACTTTTTAGATGAGCGCTTTTTTCCCGAAATTCTTCAAATTGCGGCATCTAAAAGAAGCGATGAATACTATGTAAAAATGATGATTGCGTGGTTTTTTGCAACCGCACTTGCAAAGCAATATAAGGAAACTGTAATTTATCTTGAAGAAAATATTTTGCCCGAGTGGATTCATAACAAAACCATACAAAAAGCGTGCGAAAGCCTAAGGCTTACGCACGACACAAAAAAATATTTAAAAACTCTTAAAAGGTGAAAAGATTTTCCGCTTCTTTAAAGCTTTTTATATAAAAATCGGAAATTTCAGCAACCCTTTTTCTTGGACGTATCAATTTTTCGTACACTCCGCAAACCTTAAAGCCTGCTTTTTGCGCACTTTTTACTGCGTGAAGTGCATCTTCAAAAACTACGCATTCCTCTTTATTTGCCGAAATAAGCGAGGCGGCTTTTTCGTAAATTTCGCTTTCTCTTTTGTTGCACGAAAACAAAAAAGCGTCAAAAAGCTCTAAAACACCATTTTGTTTAAGTGCGGCTTTTGATAGCTCCTCGCCCGATGCGGTAGCAAGGCATATTTTTACATCGTTTTCTTTAAGAATATGCAAAAAATCATAAGCGCCCTCTTTTAATTTTGCATCATAATAATAAAAATCCCTGATAATACCATTTATATCCGACACAATTTTTTCTGCGCTGTCTGAAATTTTGTATTTTTCCCTGAAATATTCTGCGCTTTCTTCCAAAGTCATTTTCTCAAGGACTTGCTTTAAGCCTTTTTCATAAACCACGCCCTTTTGCTCAAGATACGTTTCTCCGAGATTTCTCCACGCCCTCATCGTATCTAAAAGAGTTCCGTCTAAGTCAAATATTGCAGATTTTATTTTCATAAGCTTCATCCTTTAAAAAACGGGGCTATCGAAACCCGATAACCCCGAAATAATTTACTTTAAGATAGCCTTGTGGAAGGTTTTCTTACCTTTTTTAATTTTGATGCTTTCTTTTAGCTCGTCTTTTGTTACAACCGCTCCAATTTCAGTAACCTTTACATCATTTATCATAACGCCGCCCTGCTGAATTAATCTTCTTGCTTCAGCTTTAGAAGGAGCTAAACTGCACTTAAGCATTAAATCCATAATACCGATTTTGCCGTCAGTTAAATCATCCTCTGAAAGCTCTGTTGTAGGCATATTTGAATCATCTCCGCCGCCTGCAAAGAGAGCTTTAGCAGCAGTATCTGCTTCTTTTGCAGCTTCTTCGCCGTGAACGAGGGCGGTAAGCTCATATGCTAAAATTTCTTTTGCACGGTTTAATTGAGCACCTTCCCATTTATCCATAGCATCAATTTCTTCTAAGGGCAGGAATGTAAGCATTCTGATGCATTTTAATACGTCACTATCGCCAACATTTCTCCAGTATTGATAGAACTCAAACGGAGAGGTCTTATTCGGGTCAAGCCAAACTGCGCCGTTTGCAGTTTTACCCATTTTCTTACCCTCAGAATTCATAAGAAGGGTAATCGTCATAGCATAAGCATCTTTACCTGTTTTCTTACGGATGAGGTTCGTTCCGCCGAGCATATTTGACCACTGATCATCGCCGCCGAACTGCATATTACAGCCGTATTTTTCAAACAGATACCAGAAGTCATATGACTGCATAATCATATAGTTAAATTCTAAAAATGAAAGACCTTTTTCCATTCTCTGCTTGTAACATTCAGCACGAAGCATATTATTTACAGAAAAACAAGCGCCAACCTCTCTTAATAAGTCAACATACTTGAGCTTTAAAAGCCAGTCAGCATTATTTACTGCAATTGCGCCGCCTTCTCCAAAATCAATGAAACGCTCCATCTGCTTTTTAAAGCATTCGCAGTTATGCTCAATTGTTTCGGGGCTAAGCATAGAACGCATATCCGTTCTGCCCGAGGGGTCACCAATGTAGCCTGTTCCGCCGCCTAAAAGAACAACAGGTTTATTGCCTGCCATCTGAAGACGCTTCATAAGGCAAAGTGCCATAAAATGACCTACGTGCAAAGAGTCTGCCGTGGGGTCAAAGCCTATATAAAAAGTAGCTTTTCCATTATTAATTAGATTTTTAATTTCTTCTTCATCCGTCACCTGAGCAATCAAGCCTCTGGCAACAAGCTCGTCGTAAATTTTCATAACTGCCTCCTGAAATCTTTATCTGTAAAAACAGGTTTCCCCGTTATTTTCACTGCTGTGCATATTATCACATCTTATATATTATCATTTTTTGCATATATTGTCAAGGAATTTTGAAAAGACATATTTACTTAAAAAACGGCTTGAAATTAGTACTGTTTTATGTTAAAATGTGATATATGCGCCTGTAGCTCAGCTGGATAGAGTGTCAGACTCCGACTCTGAAGGTCGTGCGTTCGAATCGCATCAGGCGTACCAAAAAGAAACGACAATTTTCGACGAGAAAGTTGTCGTTTCTTTTTGTACTCTTATCTTTTCATTATTCTCTCTTCACTCTTCACTAAAAATTGTCGTTTCCAGATAACAGATAAAAGAGAATAGAGAAGAGAAAAGGTAGTTTTGCTTACGCAAAACGAAATTTATCAAATATCTTTATAGTTCTGATTTCCCGAAAAAAAGACAGATTTCAAAAGAAATCTGTCTTTTCATATCTTTTTATCTATTAAGCAAGCTATCGAGTTTTTGATATCTATCGTAGCAATCTGTATAATCTGCGCCTTTTGGTTTGTAAACCTTATCGAGTTTAATAAGCTTGCACGCATCTTCAACAGAATCAAAAGCGCCAACGCCGACAGCGGCTAAAATTGCAGAGCCAAGGCAAGCGGTTTCCTTATTTTTAAGTGTAACCAAAGTTTTGCCTGTCATATCTGCCTTAATCTGATTCCAGAGGTCGCTTTTTGCGCCGCCGCCCATTAAGCGAATTTCCTTGGTATCCATATTAAGATAATCAAGGTTTGCTTTTAACATACACGAAACAGACTCCATAACGCATCTTGCAAAGTGCGCTCTTGTGTGCTCAAGGCCAATTCCGTAAAATGCGCCTTTAGCATCGGGGTTATATTTCGGCATGGTAGAGCCGCAAAGGTGCGGAAGCATTGTAAGTCCGTCAGAGCCTGGGGCAATTTTTTCTGCCATTTCATCAAGCTCTTTAAAATCAACAGTTTCGCAGAAATTATTCTTAAACCATTTAAGTGCCATACCTGCAACAGATGTCCAAAGAAGAAGCGCATACTTTCCGTCATAGTTATAATGGCAGGGAATAATGCTGTTTTCATCATATTCGGGAATTTCATCTGTCGGCACAAAAAGCACCATGGTAGTTCCTGTCATTTCGCTTATAACGCCTTTTTTAATGATACCTGCGCCGATTGCACCTGCAACCTGGTCCATTGCGCCTGTAACAACTGCTGCGCCTTCAAACGTACCAATTTTTTTAGCACTGTCGCAAAGCTCAGGGAGCTGACTGCGAGAAACACCGATAAATTCGAGCATTTCATCCCACCAGTCGCCCGTATGTACATTAAAATAGAAGCTTGATGACTGGAGAGTTTTTTCTGTTACAAACTTGCCTGTCATTTTATAAAGAATGTAATCTTCTAAAAGGAAGATTTTCTTAACCTTAGCCCAAACCTCAGGCTCGTTTTTCTTAACCCAAAGGAGCTTAGCCGCAGGCCATGTAGCCGTAATTTCAGGCTGACCTGTTATTTCATAACCGAGCTTTCTGCCGAAATGAGCCTCTATTTCCTTTGCCTCTTCTTCTGCACGGTTATCCACCCAGACAATAGCTTTTCTTACAGGATTTCCGTCTTCATCGGTTAAAATAAGGGTTTCGCACTGCGTATCAATAGAAAGTGCATCTATTTTTTTATCGCCAACGGCTTTTTTAATGCCTTCTTTTGTAATATCCCAGTAGTTTTCAGCAGGAAATTCTGCCCAAACGCCCTTTGTTTCCAAGGTATAATCAACGCTTGCTACGGAAAGCTCTTCTAATTTTTCATTAAACACAGCCGCTTTTAGCGAGGTTGTACCTATATCTATTCCTAAAAAGTTCATAATTTTACCTCTCAAACAAAATTATTTGTGGAGTTCATCCCATGCTTTTCTTAAGTTATAGAGCATTTCTTCAACCATAGCATAAGGGTCTTCAGCTTTAATAATACCGCTTGTAGAGCCTGTTGCCTGTGCACCACATTTAATTGTATTGTAAACGTCCTGTCCGTTTGAAATACCTGCGCCCTGAAGCACCATAATATCGGGGTTGATTTCTCTTACGGTGTTAATTGTTTCAATAACGTAGTTTGTATCGCTTGTCTGACCTGTTCCGATTAATTCAGTAGGCTCTGCAACGATTAAGTTCGGACCCATTTTTGCAATTCTCTTAACATCTTCAACAGTATCTGCGCAAACGATTGTACCAAGACCAACCTCGTCTGCTCTTGCAATAGTTTTCTCAATTTCTTCCATTGTGAGAGGTTTTTCAGCGTGGTTAAGCATAACACCAACTGCGCCTGCTGCCTTTACAGCCTCAGGAAGCACGCTGCCTAAGCCACGGCCAACAGGAAGATAGTCCATATGCTGAGCAAAAACCAAAATTCTCTCTGTGTTATCTGCAAGCAGTTTAATATCTGTGTACTGCGGTGTTACGATTACGTCAACATCGTATTTCATAGCAGTTTTATCAATAACCTTTGCAAGCTTGAGCATCTCTTCTCCGTAAAGATATGCCTTCGGTCCTACCTCAAAATAAGGCGCCTTAATTTTTAAACCTTTGTACATTTTTAATTCCTCCCAAAATATTTCATTTATTTTCTTTTTTGCTTTCAGTTTGTTACGTTTAGATTATACCGCAAAAGACCCGTTGTGTCAAGATTGCTTTAAATTAAATTGGGATTTAACGTAGTACCGTTTGGCAGAGCGAAAGGCTCCCCTGTGTAAGGGGAGCTGTCACCGAAAGGTGACTGAGGGGTTGTTTTTGTGTCAACGAACGTATTTTAATAACAACCCCTCCGAGTTTCGCTTTG
>JAGBHP010000008.1 GCA_017935435.1 Clostridia bacterium
AATGTAACAACCCATTTATGGGTAGCAAGTAACAAATGCGTGGCTGGCAGGCCAACCCAAAGACGCACTTGTGCGTTGCCAGTAGTATTAGGGCTATGCCCGAAAATGAAATACCCCCCGTTCTACGGGGGGATATTTATTTTATTTACTCTGTTTGTACAATTTTTATTAGCAAGAGATAAATCAAGGCAGATGATAAAATTGAAACAACAACTTTAATTATATTATCGCTGTAAAATGAGGCGGCGAGCTGAACGGGCAGAACTGCGCTTGCAATCATAAAGATGGGCTTTATGAGCCATTCTGTGAGGCGAATTTTAAAATCTGTAATATAAATCAGTCTGCCGAGGGATAAAAGAAGGTTTAAAAGCTCGCTTATATATATTACGGCGATGTATCCGCCTATTCCGTATTTCGGAATTAAAATGACGGTAAGAATAACGCTTAAAAATGCGTCTATTATGTTTACGTGCATTGAATACACCTGCTCGCCTATTCCCTTTAAAATAGCATCAGTTACACTGTCAACATACATTGCGATTGTAAGCGGTGCTAAAAGCTTTATGTAAAGGCAGGCGTCGGGATTATTATATAAAGCCATTCCGAGTTCTTTGGAAAACGCAAGAAAAATTCCGCTTGCGCAAACGGAGAAAATGAAGGTGGCAGAGTAGACCTTTTTCATTATTCTTTTAATTTGATAATTTTTTTCAAGCTTTTGATACTCTGTTATTTCAGGAATTAAAAGCGATGAAAATGCGCCTAAAAAAGATGACGGAAATAACAAAACGGGCATAACCATTCCGTGAACGACGCCGTAAAGCGCAAGCGGAGCGGAGGAAAGTGCGACGCTCATTTTTAAACATTTTGGTATTAATATGTGCTCTAAGCATCTTAAAGCCGAGCGCAGATAGGCTGAAAATGCTACGGGAAGAGAAATTCCCAAAAGCTTTTGTAAAAGCGGAGGTGCTTTTTTGCCAACATTTATTTTATGCTTGCGTTTATCAATGCCGTAAAGGAAAAATATAAATAAAAATGAGCAGATTTCGGCGAGTGTTCCTGCCGCAACTAAGCAAACGCACGCACGTGCGGTATCGTTTTGCATAAAACGATTAAAAAATATGGTTACCGCACAAATTCTTACGAATTGCTCAAAAAGCTGCGCTGCGGCGCTTTTTGCAACACGTCTTACGGCAGTAAAATAGCCACTGAGAGCTGAAGACATACCAACAAAAGGAAGACTCAGCGATAAAACCCTGAGGCAAAGAACTGTGCGGCTGTCACCTAAAAAAACGCTTCCAATTACATTTGCGCCAAAGAACATAAGCAAAAATGCAAGCGTGCCAAAAAAAAGACCATGAAAAACAGACAGTAAAGCAGCTTTAGCACAAGAGGACATATCACGGCTTGCTAAGCTTTGTGAAATCAACCTTGTCGCAGCTAAGGTTATGCCCGAATTTGCAAGTGTTACCGCAAAAACATATACACTCATTATTAAAGAATAAAGTCCTGCGCCCGATGCGCCTATTTTGTTTGAAACCCATACATTAAAGGAAACTCCGACTGTCTGCATAAGTACAGATGTGGTAGAAAGAAGAGCGGCATTTATAAAAAATCTTTTTTTGTTTGTCACGTATTTTCACCTCAGTTTATTCTATTTAAAAAGTGTACAAATTATGAAAGTTTGGCGTAAACACTTGACAATGCGGAATTATAGTATTAAAATATAAAAAGTTAAACGGTTAACTATTTTTTTAGGCGGTGATGACTTGAATGAAGAACTGATGAAAATCGTAAAAAAAATAGGGTACGTATGTGCTCTGCACAGAATGCATATTAATAAAGAGGCAACGTGCAAGGGGTTTTACCCAGGGCAGATGCATATGCTGAGATTTATTTTAAAAAATTCAGGCTGCACACAAAAAGAGCTTGCAAAAAGTATGCATGTTACCCCTGCAAGCATTGCGGTTTCTGTAAAGCGTATGGAAAAGAGCGGTCTTGTTGAGCGAAAAGAGGATGAAAACGACAGAAGAATTATGCGCCTTTTTGTGACTGAAAAAGGCGAGGAAAGTATAAATAGTCTTTCGGAAGCTTTTTCTAAGGTAGACGAAAAAATGTTTTCGCACTTTTCGGGTGATGAAATCAAGTCTTTTGAGGATTTTTTAGACAGGATTTGCGAAAATCTAACGCCCCGAAATGCGTCGCAAGACGAAATATGCGAAATGGTAAGACAAACAAACTTTGACAAAAAGAAAGGATGAGGGAATTGCTTAAACAGTTTTTTCCGTTTATGAAAAAATACATTGTGCCGACAATTCTTGCCCCGCTTTTTATAATCGGCGAGGTAATACTTGAAATTCAGATACCGCTTTTAATGTCTAAAATAGTGGATATCGGCATAAAAAATATGGATATTAATTATGTAATTAATACCGGTCTTAAAATGGTTTTATTTGCGCTTTTGGCACTCATTTGCGGTGCGCTTTCGGCACGCTTTGCAGCAGTTGCGGGCATGGGCTTTGGCAGCGAGGTTAGGCGAGGCGTTTTTAACAAAATTCAGAATTTTTCGTTTGCAAATATCGATAAATTTTCAACGGCATCGCTCGTTACAAGGCTTACAAGCGATATAACGCACGTTCAGCACTCTTATATAATGATTATAAGAACCTTGGTGCGCTCGCCCTTTATGCTTGTCGGTGCAATTATTATGGCGTCTAAAATAAATGCAAAGCTTGTTTTGGTATTTTTGCTTGCAGCGCCCATTCTTGGCATTTCGCTTGCGATAATTGCAAAAACTGCATTTAAACGTTTTGGCTTTATGCTTAAAAAGCTCGATAATTTAAACGGTTCAATTCAGGAAAATCTTATCGGAATACGTGTTGTTAAAGCGTTTGTAAGAGCAAGACACGAAAAGGAAAAATTTGCGCTTTCAAATGACGATTTAATGAAATTTTCAATTAATGCCGAAAAGGTTATCATCTGTAACGGCCCTATAATGCAGCTTGTAATGTATTCGACCATAATTGCGATTATGTGGTTTGGCGGAAATATGATAGTTGCAGGCTCTATGGAAACAGGCGCACTCATTAGCTTTATAAGCTATGTGTCGCAGATTCTAACGTCGCTTATGATGATTTCAATGATGATGGTTATGGTGGTGCTTTCACGCGCATCTATTGGCCGTCTTTCTGAAATTTTATCAGAAAAGCCTGATATTTCTGATGAAAATGCAAGCAGCGATATAAGCGCAAAGGATTCAGGAATAGAATTTAAGAATGTGTCATTTAAGTATGGAAACGGCGGAGAGGTTTTAAAAAATATCAATCTTAAAATTGAGCCGGGCGAAACGATAGGCATTATAGGCGGAACAGGTTCGTCAAAAACAACTCTTGTTCAGCTTATTGCAAGGCTTTACGATGCAACCGAAGGTGAGGTTTTGGTTGGCGGAGTAAATGTTAAGGATTATAAAATTGAAAATTTAAGAAAACACGTTGCTATGGTATTGCAAAAAAACGTTCTCTTTTCGGGAACTATTAAGGAAAATCTTAAATGGGGCGATATCGAGGCAAGCGATGAAGAAATCATTAAAGCCTGCAAAAATGCGTGCGCTCACGATTTTATAATGTCTTTCCCTGACGGATATGACACCTATCTCGGTCAGGGTGGTGTAAATGTGTCGGGCGGACAAAAGCAAAGGCTTTGTATTGCACGTGCGCTTATTAAAAAGCCTGAAATTATAATTTTAGATGACAGCACAAGTGCGGTTGATACTGCAACCGATGCTAAAATAAGAAGTGCCTTAAAAGAAGATTTAAAGGGGACTACTACAATAATTATAGCACAGAGAATCACATCAGTGAGCGATGCAGACAGAATTGTTGTTTTAGATGACGGCAAAATCAACGCAATCGGAACTCACGAAGAGTTGCTTAAAAATAACGATATTTATAAAGAAGTATATAATTCTCAGCAGAAAGGGGTGGCGTAAATGGCAATGGGAAGACCGGGTCCGGGCGGACCGAAAAATCGTGATTTTAGAAGACCTAAAAGCGCTAAAAAAACCCTTTTAAGAATTATGGGATATTTAGCTGAGCGCAAGTGGCAGGTGTTTTTGGTTATCGGGCTTGTAATTATCAGCTCGGGCGCAAATATTTTCGGAACGTATATGATAAAGCCTGTTATAAATAAGTGCATTGTGCCGTGGATAGGTAAGGGAGAGGCAGACTTTTCGCTTCTTATAAAAATGCTTTCTATTATGGGTGTGGTTTATCTTTTGGGTGCGTGTTCAAGCTATATTTACAGCAGAATAATGCTTAATATTTCGCAGGGAACGCTTAATTCCGTGAGAAAAGACCTGTTTAACAAGCTTTCTGATTTACCTGTTAAGTTTTTTGATACGCACACTCACGGCGAGCTTATGAGCCGTTTTACAAACGATGTTGATACTCTGCGTGAGGCGATAAATCAGGGCGTTACGCAGTTTGTAAACTCTATTGTTTCGGTTTGCGGTACATTTATAATGATGCTTGTTTTAAGCCCTACGCTTACAACGCTTATTATTCTTATGCTTTTTGTTATGCTATTTGTGGTGAAAGTCATTGGCGGAAAAAGCTCGGGATTTTTTAAGGTTCAGCAAAAGGCAATAGGTGCGGTAAACGGATATATTGAAGAAATGGTGGAGGGGCAGAAGGTTGTAAAGGTTTTCTGCCACGAGGATAAGGTTAAAACGGATTTTGCTTCATTAAATGAAAATTTAAGAAAGGCGGCAACTAATGCACACTCTTTTGGAACTGTGCTTATGCCTATTATGGGTAACCTTTCTTATATGAACTATGCGATGACGGCAACGTTTGGTGCTTTTCTTGCTATAAAAGGTCTTATGGATATCGGCACAATCGGCTCATTTTTACAGTATACACGTTCATTTTCTCAGCCGATTACGCAGATTTCTCAGCAGTTTAACTCAATCCTTTCGGCACTTGCAGGTGCTGAGCGTATTTTTGCCGTAATGGACGAAATGCCCGAAATTGACGAGGGTAAAACTACCTTAATTAGAGTAAAAAAGGATGATAGAGGCGAGCTTTTAGAGTGCAGTGAACGCACAGGTCTTTGGGCGTGGAAAACTCCATTAGAAGACGGCTTTGCTTTAACCGAGCTAAAAGGAAGGGTTGAATTTAAAAATGTAACCTTTAGCTATGACGGTAAAAAGACAGTTTTAGATGACATTTCGCTTTATGCAAAGCCCGGTCAGAAGATTGCTTTTGTCGGCTCAACGGGTGCAGGTAAAACAACTATTACAAACCTCATAAACCGTTTTTATGATATCGACGAGGGAACGATAACCTATGACGGAATTGACGTAAAAGATATTAAAAAAGACGATTTAAGACGCTCACTTTCTATGGTGCTTCAGGATACGCATCTGTTTACGGGCACGATTCGCGAAAATATCCGCTACGGAAAGCTTGATGCAACCGATGAAGAAATTTATGCTGCGGCGCGCCTCGCAAATGCCGACGGCTTTATTAAAAATCTGCCCGATGGCTATGATACGCTTTTAACAGGTGACGGAGGAAATTTAAGTCAGGGTCAGCGTCAGCTTCTTGCAATCGCAAGAGCGGCAGTTGCAGACCCGCCTGTTTTAATTCTTGATGAAGCGACAAGCTCAATCGACACAAGAACAGAGGCACTTATCGAAAAAGGTATGGACAGCTTAATGGAGGGCAGAACTGTTTTTGTTATTGCTCATAGGCTTTCTACCGTAAGAAATTCAAATGCTATAATGGTGCTTGAAAACGGAAAAATCATTGAGCGTGGCGACCATGATGAATTGCTTGCACAAAAGGGAAAATATTATCAGCTCTACACGGGTCAGTTTGAGCTTTCGTGATTGGGTAAAGCAGAAAACGGAGGGGAAAATATGAGAAAAAAACTTCAGGACAAGATGTTTGAGCTTAGCTACATTTTTGAGCTTTTAATTTCAGTGATTGTGGGAATTGCAATTTTAGTTCTTGCAGTAAGTATGGTTATTGATATGGCAGAACTCTCCTTTTTTAAAAACGGAGCAGACTCTTTGGTTAAAATATTAGATGATGCAATTATTTTGGCGATTGGGGCAGAGCTTATAAAGATGCTTTGTAAGCACACCCCCGAAACTGTGATTGAGGTTTTGGCGTTTGCTTTGGCAAGACAGTTAATTGTCGGACACGCAAAGCCACTGGAAAACCTTATAACCGTTATTGCAATTGCTATTTTATTTGCAATAAGAAGATTTCTTTTAAAACGTCACGATATGGTGGAAACACCTGATGGCCTTATCGAAGCGGCAGAGGATGAGGTGCATTTGTCTGATGAAGAAATCAAATTTTAGTTCAAAAGGGGATGAGGTGGATTTTATGAATAACTTTCATTCAGCAAAATCGGTGCGTGAGGAGATGAATGCTAAAGGTCTTAAATTTAACAAGGCTTTTGGGCAGAATTTTTTGACTGATGAATCGGTTTTGGAAAAAATAGTAGATGCAGCAGAGCTTAATAAGGATGACTGCGTATTAGAAATCGGACCCGGTATGGGCGTGCTCACTTTAGAACTTGCAAAGCGTGCAGGCAAAGTAATTTCGGTTGAAATTGATAAAAATTTAATTGCGCCCCTTAAAAGTACGGTTAAAGATTTTTCAAATGTTGAAATAATAAATGAAGATATTTTAAAAGTTAATTTGGCGGAGTTATTTAAGGAAAAATTTGGAGAAAAACCGGTAAAGGTTGTTGCAAATCTGCCATATTACATCACAACGCCGATTGTTATGAAGCTTTTAGAGGATAAGCTTCCTATAAGTGACATCGTTATTATGATACAAAAAGAGGTTGCTGACCGACTAACGGCAAGTGCAGGCAAGAAAGAATACGGCGCAATAAGTGTTTCGGTAAACTATTTCAGCAAGCCTGAAAAAATAGTAGATGTTCCGCCGCACGCCTTTGTTCCGCAGCCTAAGGTGTGGTCGCAGGTGCTTAAGCTTTCAGTTTATAGCGAGCCGCCTGTTAAAGTAAAAGACGAAAAGAAATTTTTTAATTTAATTAAAGGTGCATTTGGTCAGCGCCGCAAAACGCTTGTAAATGCTGCAGGAAATTATCCGCCGCTAAATACCGATAAAGAAAAGGTGAAAGAGGCGCTGTGCGCGTTAGGTCTTTCTGAAAACATAAGAGGAGAGGCGCTGAGCCTAACTGATTTTGCCCGACTTTCTGATTTATTATAAAAATGGAGTGTTTTAAATGGCGCTTTTTGTAGCGATAAACGCAAAATATGTGCATACCTCGCTTTCGGTGAGATATTTAAAAAATGCGGCAGGCGAGAGTGCTAAAATTTACGAGTGTTCCATAAATGACAGTACGGCGGCGGTAGCTGAGGAAATTTTTAAAACGGGCGAAAAGCACATTTTGTTTTCTTGCTATCTGTGGAACATAGAAATGGTCTTAAAGGTCAGCGAAATTTTAAAAAAAGCTGACAACAATATAATTATAACCTTAGGCGGACCTGAGGTTAGCTTTAATGCAGAAAAGGTTTTGGCTGAAAATCCGCATATTACGCATATTGTGTGCGGTGAGGGCGAAACAAAAATGGCAGAGTTTATAAAAAATCCGCCAAAAAGGGGAATATATGATTTTGGATTTGTTCAAAATCTTGACGATTTGCCGTTTGCATATGCTAATGGTGAGCTTGAGAAAATCGCCGACAGGCTTGTATACTACGAAACGCAGAGAGGGTGTCCGTATAACTGTGCATTTTGCCTTTCGTCTGCCGCTCGGGGCGTTCGCTTTCGCTCGCTTGATATTGTAAAAAAAGACATTCTTGAATTTATAAATAGCGGCGTAAGGCTTGTAAAGCTCGTTGACAGAACATTTAATGCAGATAACAGGCGGGCGGTCGAGCTTGTTGAATTTATAAAGGAAAACTCAAAAAATACTTCTTTTCATTTTGAGGTTAAGGCAGAGAGTATATCTGATGAGTTGATTGATAGCTTGATTGGGGCAAGGAAAGGACTTTTTCAGCTTGAAATAGGCGTACAATCAACGGATAAGGATACGCTTTCAGCCATATCCAGACAAGAAAATTTTGAAAAGCTTTCTTACGTTGTAAAAAGACTTTCCCAAAACAGAGGTATTCATCTGCATCTTGACCTTATTGCAGGACTTCCGACAGAAAATCTTGAAAAATTTAAAAAATCCTTTAATGATGTATATAGCTTAAATCCGCACGATTTGCAGCTTGGTTTTTTAAAAAAGCTTCATGGCGCAAAAATTACGGATGATGACGGTGTTTTTTCATCTTTTCCGCCCTATGAGGTTATTAAAACGGATTTTATGGGATATGAAGATATTGTGATGCTAAAGGGAGTGAGTGCGGCGCTTGAAAAGCTCTATAACAGCGGAGCGTTTTTTAATACACTAAAAACGCTTATCTGCGAATTTTCTTCTCCCTTTGAAATGTTTTATGATTTGTCGCAGTATTTTGATTTTACAAAAAGCATTTCGCAAAAAAGGCTTTATGAGGTAATGCACGAATACGCAATAGCAAGATTTGGCGGAAATAAATTAAAAAATGCAATAATTTTTGATTTTTGCCTTTCAAACCGCGACTATTTAAGCTTTATGGAAAACGATGAGGGGCTTAAAAAGGAAGCTTTTGAGTTTTTGAAAAATGAAGAGATATTTACAAAAATTTTCCCCGAGTTTAAGGATATTAAGCCGACGGAAAGATATAAAAAACTAAGATTTTATAAAATAGATAATAAGGTTTTTGCTTTTGACAGTAATGAGAAAAAAGCGACAGATGTTACAAATTTTTTTGCATAGAAAAAGCGGTCGGGGGTGTAGCAAAATGCGTACACCACACAAGGCAAAAGAAAAGCTTAACAAAGCCGTTTAACTCTAAATGCGTAGCTAATAGAGAGTAAAAATAGAGGTAGAAATTCGTCATTTGACGAATTTCAACTATAAAAAGCCTTGTGTTTTGAACAAACTTCACCTCTCGGCGTACCTCTGTACGCCTTCGGGTAACCCCTGCGGGTTCAGTTTGTCCAATCTACGCTATTTTCCGTCTACCCCAAAGGAGTTGTAGCAAAATGATTTCATATTGCTACAACTCCTTGCCGCTTCTTAACTAAACATGTTGTCAGTTTTTTGACAAACTAAGAGAAGAAATGCTGAGAGGTTTACTTGCCTGAAACGCTGCGCTCTGCGATTTCGATTGCTTTGGTTACGATATTTCCGCAGTCACGAGATGATACATCGCCCCAACCGCCTGATGCTTTTACACTGTCATACACACCAAGCTCTTTGGCAATCTCCATCTTTAAATTTTCAGACATTTTAGAACGTTTACTCACAGGACTCACTCCTAATTTCTCTTTTGCAAGGAAGACGCCTTGCTTGTTTTTATTTTATGAAAAAAACAAATTAATAAACGTGGAAAAATTTTTAAATTTTTAAACAACTAAAGTTCCGTTTTCGTTTTCTGTCAGCATCAGAATTTTTTCGTCCTTGCCCGTTACAGCGTTTAGATAAATTAAAAATGAGCGATTGTTAAATTTTCCTTTAAATTCGTAGCATAAAACCTCACGCTTGCTCTCTTTGGGAATCATGGCAAGCCTTGCAGACTCTACGCTTATATGCGAGCTGAGTTTTTCCTGAGCTTCCTTTTGAGGCATAATATTTTGGGGAATTTCACGTATTTTGTGGCTCATAATATAGCCACGGCTTTCAAAGCCTATCACTTCGCCATTATCGAGCGCAATTTTAAGTTTCAAAAGATCCGAGTACATTATAATTCCGTCTTGGCTGAAGGCGTAATTTAAGGTGACTGTATTTCCTGCTCTTTCAAAGTAGCTTTCCTGCATAGAGGTAAAGCCGAGCCTTTTTAAAAACCGCATTCCTGCCTGCTTTGCTTCGTCTATGGAAAGAATCGAATTTTCGACCCTTCGACTATCTAAAAACCAGACGGGAAGACCGCCTTTTTGGGTGATGTCGATAGCAATTTGTCTGTCTTCTGTCTGCGACGAAAAGGAAAAACACTTCAGGCTATTATTAATTTCACCTGTAAGAGATAAGTTTTGCGCACGGCTTTCGCCAAGGCAGAGTTTAGCAATTTCCAAAGCTACATCGGTACTTACTGCGTCTTTATCCTTAATGGCTTCGGCATCGAGCTTTTCAATATGCTCAGAAAAAGGGCCGTCATAAATCAGCGAGGGATAGTTTACAAATTCTTTTTCTATTTTTTTAAGTCCGTCTGCGAAATATGCATTTTCGCTATCAGCATAAACTGTGTTTTTATCTTTGTTATTCCAGAAATCTTTGTTGTCAAGGTTTAAAAGCAAGGCATTTATCTGTGTGTTTATGGTGTTTGCGTGCTCCGATAGCTTTAAAAGATTATCAAATTCTTCCTCTGTCACTGTGCCGCTGTCTGTGACTTTAGCAGAGATATATGAGCAGTAGTCGCCTGCTTGTGATAAAAATTTTGACGTATTTTCAAGCGTACCGTGCTCAATTGGAAGCTGAGAAAGGCAGGTTTTTGCCGCTTCCGATTGAGCATATATATCGGAGGAAAGTGCAGAAATTTGTGTCGGTGTTTGGGCGAGCATAATTTTTTCCAAAAGTACGTCAATTGAAGCTACGGAGTCGGAAAGCTCATAAAAAGCACGATTGTAGGAGTTTTTCTGACTGTTTTCAAGCGCATTTGCTCTTTTAAACTGAAAAAGTCCCAAAATTGCCATTATTGTGAGGATGATTGCTATAATCCAGTAGGCGAGATTATATCTGAAAGAGCGTATTTTACTATTCATTTTTTGCCTCCTATCCTGCGAAATTGTGTCTGCCGATTACGGTGATTATCGGGCGTGACCATATCCATTTGTTTGTAGTTTTTGCAGGGTTATAGTAGTAAATTGCACCACCCGACGGGTCCCATCCGTTTAGGGCGTCCTGGCAAGCCTTGTAAACTGTTGAGTCCTCTGCAATCGGCACGTTTATCTGTCCGTCAACTGTTGCGGTAAATGCACCTGGCTGATAAATTACACCCGAAATGGTGTTTGGAAATGACGGGTGCTTTACACGGTTTAAAATTACAGCCGCAACTGCGACCTGCCCCGCAAAAGGCTCGCCACGTGCTTCGCCGTTTACGCATCTTGCCATAAGCTGAATGTCGGCATCGCTAAAGGAGGATGCTTTTGCGCTTTTTGGAGGAGTGGTAATAAAAATAAGCAGTGTACTAAAAAAAGCAAATGCAAGACAAAAAGTGAGAAACTGTTTTTTCATAACTTTTGTATCCTTTCAAAAATTTTTGTAAGTACATTTTTTGTAATTTTAGAAAAAATATTCTGTTGGGGAAAATATATTAAATAAATAAAAAAGCAAAACCATATTTTATGTAAAATTTAAGTGGACAACAAAATGCAAATATGGTAAAATAATTAAGTTAGATTATGAAAGAAGGGGATTACTTTGTTAAAAAAATTTATAGCTGACTTAAAAAAAGAATTTGAAGGCTATAACGGTCAAGGACTGTCTAAGGACATTATGGCAGGAATTACGGTTGCAGCCGTTGCGCTTCCGCTCGCACTTGCTTTTGGTGTAAGCTCGGGCGCAGATGCAGCAGCCGGTCTTGTAACTGCGATAATTGCAGGTATCGTAATCGGTGGTCTTTCGGGCGCATCTTATCAGATTTCAGGTCCTACGGGTGCTATGGCGGCAATTTTAATGGGACTTTCTGCAACTCACGGCATAAGCGGTGTGCTTACGGCAGGGCTTTTTTCGGGCGTGATTTTGCTTATCGTTGCGCTTCTTCGTGCAGACAAGCTCGTATCCTACATACCTTCGCCTGTTATTACAGGCTTTACGTCGGGTATTGCGATTATTATTGCTTTGGGTCAGATTGATAATTTCTTCGGAACAACCTCAGAAGGCACAAGTGCGCTTTTAAAGCTTGCATCTTATGCACGCCTTGGCTTTTCGCCTGAGCTTATGAGCGTAATATTTGGCGGTGCGGTAGTAGCAATTATGCTCATTTATCCTAAAAAGTGGCAAAAATATTTTCCATCATCGCTTTTTTCGCTTATTGTTGTGCTTGTTGTAAATCTTATTATGTTCCCCGAAAAAGGCGTTGTGGCAGAGGTTGGCGCAATCCCAAAAAGCCTTATGACGCCTGAAGCTTTGCTTATAAAAGGCATAGATTTTAAAAATATTGCAAGCTATATTGCACCTGCAATTTCCGTTGCGGCGCTTGGTATGGTTGAAAGCCTTTTATGCGGAACATCTGCTTCAAAAATGAAAAATGGAAAATTTGACTCTCGAAGAGAGCTTGTAGCGCAGGGCGTGGGTAACGTTATAATTCCGCTTTTGGGCGGTGTGCCTGCAACTGCTGCGATTGCAAGAACATCTGTTGCAATTAAAAGCGGCGGAAAAACTCGCTTGGTAAGCGTTTTCCACTCGGTAACATTAATTCTTTCAATGTTTTTATTAAGCGGTGTTATGTCAAGAATTCCGCTTTGTGCACTCGCAGGTGTCTTGATGGTAACTGCTTGGAGAATGAATGAGTGGGACGAGATAAAGAAAATATTTAAAAACCGCTACAAAGCGGAAATTGCACAGTTTTTAATTACGATGGTTGCAACCGTTGTGTTTGACCTTACAGTTGCAATCGTAATAGGCGTTGCATTTTCTATGTTTATGTTTGTTGTAAAAAGCTGTGACCTTACGGTTAATATCAGCAAGGTTAATCTTGATGTAACAAAGGAAAAGGGCATTGTAGGAAGCTATAAATATACTAAAATTGTTTATCTTGCAGGTCCTATGTTTTTTGGAACTCAGGATAAGCTTACAAAGGCTTTAGAGCAGATTGAAGATGATACTTGTGATATTATTTTCTCGATGCGAGGCGTTCCGTCTGTTGATTCAAGTGCTTTAGAAGAGCTTTCTGAAATTTGCGAAGAGTTCCGCAGAAAAGACGTGCGTGTGCTTTTCTGCGGTGTAAATGATAAAGTGATGAAAACGCTTGATTCTAAGGGCTTTAAAGCTGAAATAGGGGAAGAAAATTTCCTTTGGGATGCAGTCAGCGCCATTAAAAAAATAGAAAAAGAAGTTTTTGTAACTGAATAAAAAACAGACTTTGAAAAACGATAGTTATATTTTGCAAACTCAAATTCGTCGGCGTACAAAGGTACGGTAGAGTTTGAGTTTGCAAAAAGCAAGCAAGGGAGCGCTGATTTAAAAAAGCGCTCCCTTATAATTTTTTATATTCTATTTTTTTGTTTTTTTATAATATATTTCTTGCGGTAGAACGAGTTTTTCGGAGTCTGTAACAAACAAAGAGCGTGAAATATTTTTCACGCTCTTTGTGTTTATTTTTTCGAAAAAATAAAATTTAAAAGAATTACTTAAGCGCCAATCTTGTTGAGCTTAAGAGCCAGCTGAGATTTCTTTCTCGAAGCCATATTCTTTTTGATGATGCCCTTAGCGGTAGCCTGGTCGAGCTTCTTTGCAACGAGCTTATAAGCTGTTTCAGCTTCAGCTTTAGAACCGGTAGCTGCTACTGCTTCAAATCTTTTAATATATGTTTTAAGAGCAGATTTAATCATCTGATTTCTGAGAGTTTTTGTCTTGATAACAAGCACTCTTTTCTTAGCTGATTTAATATTTGGCAAGATATTCACCTCCATCGCAATATAAGACTAATATATTTTAACATATAAATCTACCAAATGCAAGTTTTTTTTATGACAGAGGCATAATTTACTATCAAATGATTGTAAAAGACATAAAAAAAGCTCAAAATGTGTGAAAAATATTAATTTTATATAAATAAAGACAAAAAATAAAAGTTTTTATTGACATAAGAAGAAAAAAAGATTATAATAATAGAGTGTCAATTTATACGACTGTTCATGGGCACGGAATTATTCATTCCAAACTCGAAGCAGCGGAGGGAGGGAATCAAGTATGTCTGAGATAAGAATTAAGGATAACGAATCTTTAGATAGTGCACTTAGACGTTTTAAGCGTTCATGCGCAAAAGCAGGTGTTTTGTCAGAAATCAGAAAGAGAGAACACTATGAAAAGCCCAGCGTAAGACGTAAAAAGAAATCTGAGGCCGCAAGAAAAAGAAAGTTTAAGTAATAGCTTAACCGAGTATTTTAAAGGGAGGGTGACGGTAAATGTCCCTCAAAGACGTTTTGCTTTCTGATATGAAGGCTGCTATGAAAGATAAAGACGTTTTAAGGAAAAATGCAATTCAGATGGTTCGTGCTGCTATCCTGCAGATTGAAAAGGATAAGCAGATAACGCTTGAAGACGATGCGATTATTGAGGTAATTGCAAAAGAGGTTAAAAAGCGTAAGGATTCTATTGTTGATTTTGAAAAAGGCGGCAGACAAGATTTAATCGATGCTGCAAACGCTGAAATAGCAGCGCTTGCGGGATATTTGCCTGCTCAACTGTCTGAAGAGGAAATTAAAGAACTTGTAAAAGAGGCAATTTCGGCAACCGCAGCTTCATCTATGAAGGATATGGGCAAGGTTATGGCATACATTATGCCGAAAACCAAAGGCAAAGCTGACGGTAGCGTTGTTAACGGAATTGTAAAAAGCTTACTTAGCTAATTTAGAAGTTGGTTTGCGAGTTGCAAATCGACTTCTTTTTTTTGAAAAGGAAAATGATTATGAAAAAATTCTTATTGGTTGCGCTATGCCTTGTTTTAAGCCTCTCGGTGTTTTGTGCGTGCAGTACAGAGGCTTTTTTAATAGAAGGGCTGAGCTATCTATTTGAAAATATTTCTGTAAGCCAAGAGTACGTAAGTAAAATAAGCTCGGTATCGACAGAGGAGTATCCGCTAAGGGCACATTTTATCGATGTCGGTCAGGCGGATAGCACTTTTTTAGAGCTTCCTGACGGTAAAACGATGCTTATTGATGCAGGAAATCCCGAAAACGCAGATGAAATAACGGAATATATAAATTCGCTTGGGTATGAAAAGCTTGATTACGTCGTTGCAACTCATCCCCACGCTGACCATATCGGCGGTATGGCGGAGGTTTTAAAGGAATTTGGCGCAGAAAAAATATTTATGCCGAAAAAGGAAAGTACAACTAATGTTTTTGAAAATATGATTGATGTTATTGCCGAAAAGGAAATTCCGATTTATTCTGCAAAAAAAGGCGTTGTAATCTGCGAAACAGACGAATATAAGATAAATATTTTATCACCTGAAGATAAAAATTATGATAATTTAAACAATTATTCTGCGGTGGTAAAGATTACTTACGGCGAAAGCGAGTATCTTTTTATGGGCGATGCTGAGAAAAAGATTGAAACGCCATTAAAAAAGCTTAATATCCAAGCTGATGTGCTAAAACTCGGACATCACGGCTCGTCAACGTCATCAGGTCAGGAGTTTTTAAAGAAGGTAAATCCTAAATATACTGTTATTTCCTGTGGCGAGGATAATTCCTACGGTCATCCGCACGATGAGGTGGTAAAAAGGCTTAAAAGGCTTAATCTTAAAACCTTTAGAACTGACCTTGAAGGATGCATTTTTATAGCTTGCGATAAAAATGAAAATTTTGTGGTTGAAAGGGAAGCGGATTATGATTATTGATAGATTTGAGGGCGATTTTGCCGTAGTTGAAGCCGAAAACGGAAGATTTTATAATATTCCTAAAAGCTTGCTTCCAGAAAACGCAAAAGAGGGTTGCGTCATAAAAATTGAGATTGATAAAAAAGCAACAGAAAAAAGAAAAAATGAGATAAAAAATAAAATGGATAGGCTGTTTAGGGATTAAAAAAACTGACTTCATTGTAAATGAGGTCAGTTTTTTTGTAATTAGATAAAGCTGTGACAGTAAAATTGGGATTTAACGCACTAACGTTTGGTTGTGTTTTCGCCTCCCTTGTGTAAAGGGAGGTGGGTTTTGCGGAGCAAAACTCGGAGGGATTGTCATTAGAAATGCGATTGTTATAACAAAAACAATCCCTCAGTCACCTTACGGTGCCAGCTCCCTTTGCACAAGGGAGCCTGTCGCTCAGCCAAACGGTACTACGTTAAATTCCAATTTATATTAATAAACGTAAAAAGAGGACATCATTTGATGACCTCTTTTTCAGCGTGTCGATAAAGTCGACACGCTGGGCAGATTTCGAAAAAC
>JAGBHP010000009.1 GCA_017935435.1 Clostridia bacterium
AAATAAACAAAACTGCCGCGGCCTTGATGGTGCCCGTGTTCATTACGTTACCCCCGGAATTAAAAATATCGGTTTACCCCCCGATACCGTAAGATACCCGCCCAAAGCATTTTTAACAACACGCAAAAAAGGATTAGTTTTTTATGGGGGATAGGAAAAAACAGCGTTCCGAAATTGGAACGCTGTTTTTAGCTTAAGCAAACCATCACCCGCGTTTTACAATCTTGCGTCGCAAATCTTTCTCATTTTATCTATAAAATTATCTCCTGTAAAGAAAATGGAATGATTGCACGGCCCTTCCTCATAATGGAAATGGTTATTCTCTTTTTCATGTTGCGTGTTTCTTATCCAACGACCATTACCCAAGTCAATGAACTCTTGAAGATAGGCTTGATCTTTACATAATGTATCAATAATTTCCTCCGATAATACATCCGTAAGCAGAGTATTATCGATATTAACACCGACTTCTATGTCAGGAACAATAAAATCGCCATCTTTACGTGGTCTTATAAAAGCATTTGCGCCATTAGTGCTGTTACCCTGAGAGTTAGTATAAGAGTCACAATTATTAATAATGAACTGAAACACATCTCTAACAAGGTCGTCTGGCTTAAGAAGTAACAACAGGTCCTTAATACGAGTAGATTTGCTAAAGGGGATCTGAAGTTCACGCAAATACTCCCTCACCCCAGATGCGGATATTGGTCTTTGTCCTTCCGGCAAACTCAAATAGCTTCTTAAGTCTTTTATTTGAATATCATCGCAATTTTGCTGGGGTTCTTTGGGTTGGCAAGTGGCGGAGTTTTCCGCCGTAGTTTCTGCAGCTCCATATTTCGCGAATTCAGCACTCCAAGAAGCAGGAATCACCCGTAAGATAGGGGCATCTACCCCAGAATAATCCGGCGAAGAAAATACCTCGTTCCAAAATCTTTCTTTAGCACGATTAAAAATAGCTTTATAACCGGGGGTATACGCGTCATTCAACGCATAAACAAAGATGGCAACCCCTCCTACAACCGCAACCGTAGCTCCCAGCGGGGAAGAGGAAACGACAGCAACTCCCGGTTTAGCTGCACTTGCCGCCGCTTTTATTGCAGCAGTGAACTCTGCAGCAGAAGCAGAAAGCTCTCCTCCCGCTGCCGCAACGGCTTCCCAAAACGAAAGAGAAACTGATACGGATAGAGCCCCCACCATCACTCCGGAAGCTGAAAGCGTATTTTGCACAGTTTCATAAGAAGAAGCTAAAGAAAATTTTGGTTTAATAGCCTGAGGGTTTTTCTTTGCAAAAGCAAAAAGAGCACTTGCCGCGGCTAACTGCACACGGGAAGCATATTTTGGGTCTATATTAGAATAAATAGCTTGGTGAGGTAAATATTTTTCGATATTGCCCTGCTCAGCAGCTGTTATTTTTTTTGCATATAAGAAAAACGCCGCATTTAAAATTAAGGGGTGTACATAGTCTGGCTCCTTGGGATTTGCACTCCCGCCATTGACCATAACAGCCAGGGCATTGTATAATACGCCTTTTTCCATCTCCGCCAAGTGCGTAATTTTAGCGGTTAATTCGGCATTGCTATTTTCTCCCGCACCAAAACAAAAATCAAAACGATTCGGTTCTTCTTGTTGGGAGGAAACTTGTTTGCGTACCCCTCCTTCCACTTTTCCATGCAATGTCTTCTTTTCATCGCCAGAACAGGCGTCGAACAGGTTTGTCCAAGTCTCTTTATTTACAGGAGTAAAGTCTTCCGGAAAAGTAAAACGCAATTTTCCCGGGAACGTTTTATTAAGACTCGCTACCGCCTTATAAAAAAGAACCAACTTTTCGTGATTGACGGAAGACTCACGCTGGATAGACTCAAATCGACTCACAAACTGCTCGACTCCCTGCTGAGTTGGCTTTGTATAAGCACACTTTTTCTCTCTGCAATAGCAGGCAAAATCGCGGACACATTCCATATTCATCCAGCCGGGGGCATAAGCATCCTTAAGCATGCTTTCAAAATTACAACCGGCCGCAAAAGCGGGGGGAGATGAATTTAACAGCAAAATTACAGACATAATCCAGCACAATGCTCGTTTCATAAGGTGTTCTCCAGAGGGTAAATAGAATTCTGTCTGACACTTTTTTAAAACTTCTTCCCTTACAAGAATAGTAACAAAAAGGGAAAACTAAAGGCAAGAAGAAAAAAACCAATAAAAATTTTATTTTTTCCACACTTTTCAAGTACAATACTTGTATGACCGTCCAAACACCACCCACCGAAGGAATCAAATACGCGGGTTCCAAACTAAAACTGCTGCCGATGATTTTGGCGCGCATCCGCGCGCTGGACGGCGTAAAAACGGTACTGGACGGCTTTTCCGGCACTACGCGCGTTTCGCAGGCGTTGGCGCAGGCG
>JAGBHP010000010.1 GCA_017935435.1 Clostridia bacterium
AAACGCCCTCTTTTCTTAGGGGATAGGAAAAAAGCTTTGGAATTGACAAACTGAGCCAAAGCTTTAGCTTTGGGGTACCCGAAGTCGTACGATGGTACGACGAGAGGCGAAGTTTGTTAATAGCAAGAAAAGATTTATTTTCAAGAAAAATCGAAAATATTCGATTTTTTCATTGTTTTTATGCTTTATAACAACCAGTATCATTATTTTTACGTGGGTTGGCTTCTTTTCTTACGTTCCGGAGCTTTTTAACATCCCCATTTTTAGCCGATTGACAGAAAGACTTATTCGTGATAAAATGAGGAAAAAGTAATTATAGAATGTGAGTGTGTAAACTATGGGAGATATGTTAAGAGCAATATCCGAAGACGGATTTATAAGACTTACTTTAATTGACAGTACCGATATCGTAACCATTGCGCAGAAATATCACAACACTACCCCTGTTGCGACGGCTGCGCTCGGCAGAACGCTTACTATGGCTGCGATTATGGGTTGTAACTTAAAAAGCCCCGATGACCGTCTGACTATATATATCAAAGGCGACGGACCTTTAGGCGGAATAGTTGCTGCAGCAGACGGAGCATGCAACGTAAAAGGTTATGTTTATAATCCGCTTACCGATATTCCAAAAAAAGCAAACGGAAAGCTTGATGTAGGCGGTGCAATCGGCAAAGGATATTTAAGCATTTCACGTGATTTAGGCCTCAAAGACCCTTATGTTGGCCAAGTTCCTCTCATTACGGGCGAAATCGCCGAGGATTTTACCTATTATTATGCAAAATCTGAGCAAACACCAACGGCAGTTTCTTTGGGCGTTTTGGTGGATACTGACCTCTCCGCCAAAAAGGCAGGCGGATTTATGATTCAGCTTATGCCCGGTTGTGATGATGAAACCGCAGAAAAGCTTGAAAAACACATTGCAACTCTTCCTTCAGCTACCGAGCTTTTGTCTGAATGTGAAACACTAAAGGATGCCGCATTTAAAATATTAGACGGTTTTAGTCCGAAGCTTTTAGATGAATTTGCATATTTCTATCGTTGTGACTGCTCACGTGATAAAATTGACAGAGCGCTAATCAGCCTCGGAAGAAAAGAGCTTGAGGATATAATTAATACCGAAGGAAAAGCTGAACTCACCTGTCAATTCTGCCCGAAAGTGTACAGGCTAAACAAAGAAGAACTTCAAAATCTCTTGGAAAGTGCAAAATAATTAATATTATTTTTAAAAAAGAGAGAAAAAAAGAGTTTTCATTAGAAAAGTTGCAAATTAGTTATCTAATTTAAAAAATCAGCAAAAAATGTTCGATTTTCAAAAAATTCTCTGTTGACAAGAGCGCCCGAAACGTGTATAATACTATTTGTCGTTGAACGACAGGTTGTTTCTTGGGCGCTTAGCTCAGCTGGGAGAGCATCTGCCTTACAAGCAGAGGGTCACAGGTTCGAGCCCTGTAGCGCCCACCAAAAGCTACCTGATGAGACAACAATTTGGCCCGGTAGTTCAGTCGGTTTAGAATGCCAGCCTGTCACGCTGGAGGTCGTGGGTTCGAGCCCCATCCGGGTCGCCAATTTGCCTCTGTAGCTCAGTCGGTAGAGCAGGGG
>JAGBHP010000011.1 GCA_017935435.1 Clostridia bacterium
ACAGTATAATTTAATGCAACCCAAACTGAAAAAAATATCGACATTTTGCGAAAAAATTGTTCATAACTTTATATAAAAAAATTAACAAAAAATCGTTATTTACGGTCTTGAAATTTTGATAGTGTTAATGTAATATAAAATAGAATAAATATAAATAAAAAAACGCAGATTTTTTGACAAGGAAAGGCGAAAAATGGAATTTACTAAATACTCTTGCCCCCTTTGCGGACAAGCCTTTAAGGATACTGATGACGTTGTTGTTTGCCCCGATTGCGGTACCCCTCATCACAGAGAATGCTGGTTTAATAACGGCAAATGTGCAAATTCTGAAAGACACGGTATTAAAGAACCTATTGAGGTAGAATTTAAACAAGTTGAGCAGGAAAATAACATTGAAAATTCAACTGAAAACAGTATAGAAAAGAATGATGAAAATACTTCCGGTAACGCTCAGGTATTCGGATATTTCGGAAACACAAATTTCGGTGAAAATCAAGAAAAAGAGCCACCTCAGAAAATAGTTCAGGATATTATGAACAGGCTTAACAATAACTCTCAGGAAGAGGTTGTTATTGATAATCATAAACTTTCATTTTTTGCTGCGGCTATCGGTAAAAATCAGGAATATTATCTTCCTCGTTTTATGCTTTTTGAAAAGGTTAAAAAGGCTTTTTCATGGAATATTGCAGGCTTTTTCGTTCCGCTTGCATGGACTCTTTACAGAAAAATGTACAAGCTTTCAGCACTCATTTTTGCGGTGTATATGGTGATTTTTTCAATTAGTGCAGTTCCTCTTATAAATAACGAAGAATATTTAAACGCTACTCAAGAATGCTTGCAGGAGGACCCTCAGTTTGCAACGAAAATTCTTGCATATCAAACCGGCTCTGCCAACGTTACCTTAACCGCAAAGCAAGCAGAGCTTTACGGGATAATGGAAAAAATCGAAATTCCAGTTTATATTCAGGTTATTACCTACGTTTTAACAATAGGCTTACGAATTGCTATGGGCGTTTTCGGAACGTATCTTTATTTTAAAAAGCTGTCTAAAAATCTTACGAAGCTTGAAGCAAGGGCATCTGCTACGGGTATGACCGATGAAGCTTTGAAAATGCTTCTTTATAAAAAATACGGCACGTTACCTATAATAATCTGTGCCATTGTAGGCTTTTTTGAGTTTCAGATTTTTTAAAGTATTTTTGGTGGATTATATTTGGTAACAACAGGGGATAGGAAAGAATGAAACTTAAAATCTACGGTACTTGTGCGGCAGAGGGCTTTCCCGCAATGTTTTGCTCATGTACTGTTTGCGAAAATGCTCGTAAATGGGGCGGAAAAAATATAAGAACTCGTTCTCAGGCAATTATTGACGATAAAATTCTTATAGATTTTTCTGCCGATACGTATTTACATATATTAAGCTACGGTCTTGATTTAAGAAAAATAAAGGCTTGCTTTATTACCCACGGTCACGACGACCATTTATACCCTTACGATTTAAAATACAGAATCGAAAAATACGGCCACAGTAAAGAGGGAAAAAAAGAAAATAAAAAACCTCTTCCCGTATTCGCAACGAAGGAATCGGGGGAGACCCTTAAAAAAATTATTGAAAATGAAGTAAACAAAAAGGATGAAAATGCTCTCGAATTTAAAGAGCTTACACTCTTTGAAGGCGTTGACATTGAAGGCTATAAGGTAACACCCGTTAAGGCGAGCCACGCTCAATCGCTTAACCCCTGCTTTTATATTTTCGAAAAAGAGGGGAAAGCAATTCTCTGGGCTCACGATACGGGCTATTTCCCCGATGAAACCTGGGATTATATCGAAAACAGCGGTATTAAATTCGATTTTGTTTCTCTTGACTGCACCTCAACCGCAGATGAAAAGGCTTTTTCTCATCATATGGGCTTAAAGTCATGCTGCGACGTTAAAGAAAGGCTTTTAAAGAAAAATGCTGATGAAAAACCGTGTTTTTATTAAACCATTTTTCTCATAACGGCGGATTTTGCTATGATGAGCTTGTGCCCATAGCTGAAAAGCTGGGCTTCATTGTATCCTACGATACAATCGAGTTTGAAATTTAACGAAAACTAAATTTACATAACAATTTTTACATAAAAGCAGGTGATAAAATGCATACACCTCTTGCAGACAGAATACGTCCGCAAAGCCTTGACGATATTGTAGGTCAACAGCACTTAATAGGTGAGGGCAAGCCCTTAAGAAATATAATAGAATCAGGGGAGCTTCCTAATCTTATATTTTACGGTCCGTCGGGTACGGGTAAAACAACCCTTGCAAGAATGATTGCTAAAAAGACCGACAGAACGTTAAGAAAGCTTAACTGCACAACCGCAGGTACCCAGGATATACGTGATATCGTTGAAGATTTAAATGCCTTTACCGCACCAAACGGAATTTTGCTTTATCTTGACGAGATTCAGTATTTTAATAAAAAGCAGCAGCAGACATTACTTGAATATATTGAGGACGGGTCAATTACCTTAATAGCATCAACAACCGAAAACCCTTATTTTTACGTTTACAGTGCTATTTTAAGCCGTTCTTCAGTCTTTGAATTCAAATACGTAACTCCCGAAGAGGTTGAAAAAGCCGTAAACAGAGGCTTCGACCTTTTAGCAGAAGAAAAAGGGGAGGAGTTTCAGGTTGAAGAGGGTGTTGCTCTTCATATTGCAAGGGCTTGTGGCGGTGACGTAAGAAAATCTCTTAACTCCGTTGAGCTTTGCGTTTTAGCAGCACC
>JAGBHP010000012.1 GCA_017935435.1 Clostridia bacterium
TGTAAGGGGAGGTGGGTTTCGCAAAGCGAAACTCGGAGGGGTTGTTATTAAAATACGTTCGTTGACACAAAAACAACCCCTCAGTCACCTTTCGGTGACAGCTCCCCTTACACAGGGGAGCCTTTCGCTCTGCCAAACGGTACTACGCTAAATTCCAATTTATATTTGCAATTGTTGAGGTGTGCGTTGTAGGGGAGGGTCTCTGCGCCCTCCCGCAGATGACACGTGATTCGCCCCTACGATATAACTGCCAGTATTGTAGCGAGAATTGTAGGGAAGGCATTTATGCCTTCCGCTATTGACGTTAGCCGCAGGCGGAATGGATAAATCCATTCCCTACGATACAAGCACAAATCTTTAGACGCAATTGTAGAGAACGGGCTTGCTCGCTTGCGATAGTATTTTTTCGGGAGGGCGCTAAAGACCCTCCCCTACGATACAAATCATAACCGGAAGGTAAATTTGAATTTAACGCACTAACGTTTGGTTGTGCGATTGTAGGGAACGGCGCTTGCCGACGTTCCGTTTGTGCGGTTTTGCGGTGCGTACCCGATGGGGCAGACCCTCGAAAATCGCCGCACCCTACAACACGACCACACATTAATCACATAAATCCCAATTTTATATTTCCTTACACTTTTCTTTATCTTTTTTTATTGCAATCCAGCTTACGCCAATCATTCTTGCAATTATAAGCGTAAGACCGATAATTTGAAAACTCTTTAGCGTTTCTCCGCCTAAAAGCACGCCGACCATAATGGTTACAAGCGTTGAAACGCCTGAAAAAGCCGACATTGTTGACGCCTGCATTTTCCTTAGCGCAAAATTATTCATACCTGCAGAGATTATCGTAGCAAAAACTGCTAAAAATACAAAGCCAATCATATTTTGAGCATTAAAATACGGCGCAAAATAGTTTAAAATATCTCCGTTTATGAGGTGTCTTATAACATTTACGGAATTAAATGCGACCATACCGAAAAGCACCGAAACATAGGTTATATCCATTGCACCGAAATGCTCGGAGGATTTTCTTGAAAACACAAGGTAGAGCGCACCGCTTACAACGGTTAAAAGTAAAAACATAATTCCCAAAATGGAATTTTCGCCCGTTGATGTGTCCGTATTTACTGCAATATATATTACGCCGATTACACCCAAAGCTAAGAAAAATTTCTGCATCAGCGTCGTTTTTTCCTTTAAAATAAGCGATTCGCAAATGCAACTTGTTATCGGCATAAGCGAAAGTATTACTCCCGCTGTGATATCCGTTGTCATTGATATTCCGAGCGCTTCAAAAAACAATTCTATTACAGGCTCAAACAGAGCCGCCAAAAGAAGCGGTGCTAAAAACTTTGATTTTTCATTTTTCACAAAAAAACTTTTCAGGCAAACCTCTGTTTTTATAACACGAAGGGTTTTAAGCACCCACAAAACTACAAAGCTCATTAAAAATCTGAGTGCCAAAACATCAAGAACATCCGCACTTTCTGTAAGATTTCCCGTAAAAAACACAGTAAAACCGTAAATTACGTTTTTTAAAAATGCCAGTATATAAACAAAAAAACCCATATTGTGCCTCCAACGTAATAGTTTATACCGCTTTATTTTAGCACAGGTGCAAAACATTTTCAAGTGCGATATTTTTGTATGAGTACAATATTTTATGCAACAAAAAAGCACCTTGTTGGTGCTTTTTTTCTATTTTTTCAGTTCTTTAAAATGTTCCGTTGTGATATTTTTTACAACCTTATACAGACCCACAACACCAATAAGGTTTGGAATTGCCATAAGTCCGTTCATAGTTTCCGAAATGCTCCATATAAGGTCTAAGCTTCCGACAGTTCCCAAAAATACAAAAGCAACGTAAATTATGCGGTATACCGTGATTGCTTTTTGGGATTTATTCGTTAAAAATCCTACGCTGACTTCTCCGTAATATGCCCAGCCTAAGATTGTAGAAAGTGCAAAAAATACAGTAGAAAGCGTTACGCCTATTCCGCCGATTTTTGGAATAACCGAGTTAAATGAAGCAATACTCAGAGCTGAGCCTTCAAATTCGCCCGTGCTCCAAAGTCCTGTTGTTAAAAGCACTAAAGCTGAAAGAGTACATATAACAATCGTTGTAAAGAACACCTCAAACATTCCCCAAAGACCCTGATGAACAGGATTTTTTGTGCTTGATGCGGCGTGTGCAATTGGTGCACTGCCCAGACCTGCCTCATTTGAAAAAACGCCTCTTGAAAAACCATAATGCATTGCAAGCATAATGCCGTAGCCTGCAGTTCCGCCTGCCGCCGCTTTAAAATTAAACGCTTCTTTGAAAATTAGCGCAAATGCAGCAGGAACTTTTTCGATATTTATAATTAGTGCCACCAAAGCACAAATAACATAGAAAACCGCCATAAAAGGCACAAGCTTTTCGTTAACCGATGCAATTCTCTTCATTCCGCCCAAAATTACGGCTGCTGCTATAACAGTTAAAACAATTCCCGTAATCCATGGCTTTATTCCCATAGTGCTATTAAGCGCTACTGCGATTGAATTTGACTGTGTGGCGTTACCTGTGCCGAGGCACGCAAACATAGCAAAAATTGCAAATAAAACAGCAAGCCATTTTAAGTTAAGTCCATTTTTTATGTAATACATAGGTCCGCCGACATACTGACCCTGACTGTTTTTCTCACGGAATTTAAGCGAAAGCACAATTTCGGCATATTTTGTTGCCATACCCAAAAGCGCGCTTATCCACATCCAGAAAACCGCACCGGGTCCGCCCGAACAAATAGCCGTCGCAAGTCCTGTGATGCTTCCTGTGCCTATCGTTCCTGCCATTGCGGTTGCAACCGCCTGAAACGAGCTGACACCTGAGCCGTCTTTTTCGTGATGATTTTTTGAAAAAACACCTAAAATGGTTTTTTTCATTATATAACCGAATTTTCTAAACTGCATTCCTCCCGTTATAACCGAAAGAAAAATACCAACCCCGATTAAAAATGTAAGCATTATGGGTCCCCATACTATGCCGTTTAATTCTGCGTTTATTTTTGTAATAATTTCCATTTTCGTACTCCCTTTATTTTTTATTCATCATCGCTGTCGGGCAACAAGCAAACCTCGCATTTGTTCGTAGAAAGTACGACAGATGTGCGTGTCATTGATACTCCGCTGATAAATTTTACATACTTTAAAATTTCCTCTAAGCCTTTTCCTGACTTAGTTACAACCTTTAAAATAAAGTCAAAATCCCCTGCAATATAATAACATTCTGCAACGGAACTGTTTTCGTGTATTTTTTCCACAAAATTTTCATAAAACTTAGGATGCTCAAGACTTACATAAATAAACGCAAGCAAATCTCTTCCAAGCGCACTCTGATTTATTACTGTTGTGTATTTTTCAATCAATCCTGAATTTTCAAGCTTTTTAATTCGCTCAATCACGGCAGATGTAGACAGATTGATTTTTGCGCCGATATTTGTTGCATTTTCCCTTGAATTTTCTTTTAAACAAGATAAAATCTGATAATCAATTGAATCCATAATTTTCATAACCTCTCCGCTTAAATTTTATATTTATGCAGTAAATAGAAAAGTAAAAAATAAACTTTCTTTTCAAATTATACAAAAAAAGCAAAAAAAAGTAAATATATTCAAAAAATAACCGCATTTTTTACGCAAAAAAATTTTTAAAAAGAAAATTTTTCTTTTCATTGGTTTTTTTGGGCTTTTATTCAAAAAATATTATGCCCCAAAATACGCTTCTTAAATACACAAAAAGACCACCTTTTCAGGTGGTCTCAGACCACTGACAAAGTCAATGTCGGTGGTCATTTTTTGCAAAAAAGTCTTTAAAAACCCTCTGAAATATGGTATAATAAGAGTATAAAAATAGCGTAATAATGGGGTGTTGAGATGCTTTTAGAAGGAACAAACAGGCAGAGAAAATTCGAA
>JAGBHP010000013.1 GCA_017935435.1 Clostridia bacterium
GCGCTACCAACTGCGCTACACCCCGATACCTAAAATATTATAACGCAAATAGAAGTATTTGTCAAGGAATAATGTTAAAAAAAATCACAAAAAAGGCTTTTACAACCAAACAGTTGTAAAAGCCTATATTTAGCAAAAATCAGCTGATTTCCGGAACTGTGCCGAGCACAGGAACCTCCGTAATTTTCTGTAATTCCTCCGCCGATTTAATCTTAGTATCAAAAAGATATAAGAGGAAAATCACGCCGGCTGAGATAATGAGGCCTGCTAATGCGCCAATAATAGTATTATTTCTTATATTAGGCGAAGAAGGTCTTTCGGGAAGCTCTGCGGGGTCAATTATCGTTGCCTGACCGCCATAAATAATTCTTTCAATTTCCATTGGAGCAAGCTCTAAAACGATATTTGCGATATATTGAGCAATTTGCGGGTCGGTGTTATAAACATCGATTTGCATAATCTCAGTTTCGCTGATTTTAGATACTCTTACCATTTTTTTAAGAATTTTATAGTCAACATTAAGTCCGCTTTCCTCTGCAACGCCCTTTAAAAAGGTATTGCTCGAAAGAATTGCCTCGTAGCTTTTAGCAAGCTCTTGCGCAAGCATAAGGTCAGACAGATTAACAGTTTCCCTTATATTTTTCTCAACGGCAGCAGGGTTTTCACTGGTTATGTAAAGTGTTCCGCTCGACACATACACCGGAGTTGCTAAAAATACCGAGTATGACAGAGCAAGCACTGCCGCCAAAACCAAGCTTACAACAAGTACAGGCCATTTAGACAGGTACAGGTGAAACAATTCTTCAAAATTTAATTCGCGTTCCATAAATTCAACCCTTCCTAACCGATAAACGCTCTGATTATCTTATAGTTTTTCGTGCTGATTACGATATCTGATATCGGCTCGCCGACAGAAATATCAACAAAGAAGCTGTCGCCTGAGATTTCCTGAGATAACGCATTTTTTGCAAAAATCTGATTAAGTGTTAAATTGTTGGGATTTTCAACAATTTTTAAACCTGCACGAATTACCAAATCGTCTTTAGATTCAGCAACAAGCGACGGAATAAATGTCCACTCAACCTTTACGCCCTCGGGAAGATTTACCGAAATTGTTCTTAAGAAGGTTTCAAACATACTCTTAAAGTCGTTTGCAAAATCATAAGAATCAACAGGCTTTACGCCCTCGATTAAAGCGGTTTCGTAGCTTGCGCCAGGAACGCACTCTAAAATATATGCGTAATCCTTTGAATTTTTGGGATATCTATAAAGATTTTTAGCAATTTTAAGCGGTTTTACAGTTACCGATGATTTATTAAGACCTAAAATTTCGTCAAGCTGGAGAAGCACGCAAGCTGCGTCCTTCATTGTAGCTGCCTTTTCTGCCTTAATGCTTGCGTCTGCATATAAAATCACGCCGTTGTGTCTTGCAAATTTAAGACCCATATCAGCCATGGGTGCTGCTGCTTTAGCATCAGAATATGTTTTTTCAGGGCTATATGAAAGGGACTCTGCCGACTGTTTCATTGCGTAGAATGAAAATACTGATATCATATCCTGAACAGTTGCTTCTTTTTCGCAAAATTCCTTTGTTGCCTTGTCTTCACCAAGACATTCCTGAGCAACTAACTGCATATCTTTAGCATATTCTGACTCAAATTCAGGGAGTTTAGTAAGTGTCGGGTAAATCGGAGTTCTCTTTTCGTAGCCGTAACGAACTGCGATTGCTGCAATTTCACCATTTGTTAAAGTTGCAGATTCGCTATATTCCTTACCTGTTAAAAACGCATCCCAAACCTTATTTAAAATCTTTGAATCAACTGTGTTTATAAAATCATTTTTTTCTAAATTGCCGCTTTCTGAGCGGATGATAAGAGCTGCAGCCTCGGCTCTTGTTAAAGTTGAATCAAGTCTTAAATTAAGACCATCATCGCCCTCCATGATGCCTGATGTATATGCCCATGCAGCAGCAGGAACACTTACTGTGTTTTTTGTAACTGCGCTTGGTGCTAACATCTCGGGCTTGCCTGCTTTAATCCACAAAAATTCAGCAGCCTCGCCTCTTGTTGCAGGTCTGTGCGGCTCGCTTGTAGCGTCAGGATTTGACCCACCCATCATTTTTACAAACTGCCAACGTGTTACGTTTTCATTCGGCTTAAATTCGCCGTCAGGAAAACCGTTTACTCTGCCGTCTGCCACCATTTTTGCAACGTCTGCGTGTGCCCAATGCGACTCTGGCAAATCAGGAAAGTTTGCTGCAAACACGCTGCTGGCGGGCAGAAGCATACAAATAATTAAACAACATACCAAAACTTTTTTCATCATTTTATTAGCTCCTTTCGGACTGTTTCTACGGCGTCACGCGAAATATCGCAGTAAAGCCTGTAAATTGGTACTTCGCGCGAAAGCGCAAAGCAGATGTCTGTCGCTTTTTCCATATCTTTTCTTATGGGAATTTTTCTGGCTTGTCCCAAAAGGTATGGCAAAGCTTCATTTGCAGAAAGTTTTTCTATTTTGTTTTCCTTTCCGCGATTTATAAATACAACAGCACCGAGCGGTGCTGAAATATTCTCGTTTATTTCGGTTTTTCCGCTCCAGGGACTGCCCCATGCGAAAAACTCACCGTCTTTTTTTCCCACTACGGGAGTATCATCATTTAAAAGGATTGTTTCGGGATAATATTTTTTCCAAAGTCCCGTATGTGTGCTTTTGCCTGTTTCTGACGGCGCAGAAAAAATTACTGCTTTTCCGTCATATACTATTGACGAGCCGTGAAGCACCATTTTGTCGTTTAAAAGTGCATAGTGATTAAAAACATCACCTGTTACAAAAAAATCTCTCTGGTCTGTTTTTTGCGCATCGATACTCGCAGAAAGCAAGGTAATTTCCGCCTCGTTTCCATTAAAATCTACAAGCGCAGTAACGATGCCGTATTTTTCGGAGAACCTATATAAACAGATTTCTCCATTTGTTTTTTCGCGCACGAAAAAGCGCTCTCCTCCCGTTAAGGTCTTGCCTTCAGGCAGGAAAATGTTGTCAGAATATTTGATGTTAACTAAAAAATCGCATGACAGACTATGCCCCCGAGGGACATAGTCAGCCATACGTCTTTTTAAATAGTCACTTCCATCGAGCTTAAAATTAAGCTCTGATACCATGTATTGCATTAGATGCTGCTCTTAAGAGCGTTTTCTTCATCTACATCCAAGGACGCCATAATCTGAGCTTTAGAGAATTTATTGCCTTCACCCAAGCTATATGTTGTCTTAGGAGCGAACTCAAAGTTAGCACCCTTGTCACTTGCACCTGCATAAGCAAGGTCTTTTGTAAGTCCGATTACTTCGAACTTAGGCATTTCAAACTTTTTCATAGTTGGATTCATAACCTTTCTGCTCACGGATTTCAGTACATATCCTTAAAGCTGTGAGCTGCTTTAAGGAATCTAAAAAAGATAATACTATCTATTACTCAACTACAAGAGTCTTAACGTCTGTGTCTACATCGCCTGAGTATGCAGCAACATTGTATTCGCCCTTTGAAAGTAAGTCTGCAACTACAATTACATACTTGCCCTCTACGTCTGCACCTAAAGCAGCATATTTAACAATCTTTGTTGCAACATCTGCTACACCTGCATTTGCAGCATCAATTGTTTCAATATTCTCAGTATCAAATGCAGCCTTAGAAACCTTAATGCCATATTCTTTAGCATTAGCAGCCTTTGTAGCAAGAACTACAAGTTTTGCTTCAGCTTTACCAATTTTAGAAAGCACGGGAGTTGCAGCGATTTCAGGAGCTGTGCCTTCCCATGTTAAAGTAACTGCCATTTTTCCGTTAAGAGCGCTATTAGCAACCCAGATACCATCAGCAGCTGCAAACCATGTAACATTTGCTGTGCCATCTGATAAAGTTGTACCTTCAACTTTAGCTGCAATCTTTGTGAAACCTTCAGCTGTTGTAACCGGAGCAATGGAATACTCCTTTTGTGTTTCGTTAGTCTTGATTGTAACAACTGCATTAGCGTTGATTGTGCCTGTTTCATCAACTGCAAAAGCAGCGTTAGTAGACTTGTTTAAGCCACCAACCATTACTTTTGAGCCATTGAACTTCTCAAAATCAGCTACATACTCGAACTTAACAGAGGTTTCGTCTTTTCCAACTGTCTTCTGGTCGATGTATGCGATGTTGTCATCGATAACCTCTCCTCCTGTGTAAGCTAAATAGGTAATCTCATCGCCTTCTTCTACGTTTAAAACGGTCGTTACAACTGAAGCTTGACCGTCAACGTACTTTGTTGTTGTTGCCACACTTCTTGCGGGCTCGTCAGCTAATACGCAAACAGCCTGAGATACCAAGAGTGCTGTCATGATAGCTGCGCAAACAATTTTTTTGAACATTTTTCTTTTCCTCCTCTTTATTTTTTGTTTATTTTTTTGTTATTTTACCATCCTTAATAATAAGAATGTTTTCGCACAAGTTAACGACGCTTTCTCTGTGGGTAACGATAATTGCGGTGTACCCCTCTTTTTGGATATTTTTTATGACCTCTTCTTCTGTTTCCTGAGAAAGAGCCGAGGTTGCTTCATCCAAAAGCAATACAGATGCGCCCGAATAAAGAGCTCTTGCTATTGCAATTCTTTGCCTTTGACCGCCTGAGAGTCTGCTTCCGTTTTCACCGAGCACAGTATTTAGTCCGTCCTCCATATGTAAAACGTCATTCTCCAAGCAAGACAGTCTAACCGCTCGTTCCACTCTTTTTTCGTCGGGATTTTCCTCAAAAAACGTAATGTTTTCTTTGATAGTACCCGAAAGGATTAAAATATCCTGCGGAACGAACGCAAACATTTTAGCAAAGCTTGCGTCAAGCTCAATTTCTGCACCATTTTTATCTTTTAAGTAAACATGCCCGCCCGTCGGTTTATAAATTCCTGCAAGCAGACCCAAAACGGTGCTTTTGCCGATTCCGGATTCGCCCGTAACGGCGGTTAATGTCGATTTTTTAAATTCACACGTTGCACCATTTAAAACAAAATTTTCGCCGTATGAAAAATCTACATTATTAAATACAATTTCCGAAATGCTTCCAATTGCCTTTTTTACATCCTTTAAAGCAATTTCTTCTTCACCCGGCAGGCTTTCCAGCTCATTTAGCCTTGTAACCGATGCCCTTATGGACATATACTGACTAAAAAGCGAAGCAACTGAGCGAAACGGCGATGTGATTTCGCCTGAAAGTGTCAGCATAGCTGTCATTGTACCAAAGCTGATTGCACCCATCTTAAGTCGATAGGCTCCCCAGCCGAGTGCTACGTAATAGCCTGCCGTCATCGCTGTAAAAAAGCAGACATTTGCGACTATTCCGACTGCATTTTTTAAGACTGAAAGCTTATATTGCTTTTCCTGTCTTGAATTTAACTGATTTTTTATTATATCATAAGCCGAAAAGGCTTTGATAGCTGTAATATTTTGTATCGTTTCCTGAAGAAACGACCTTACCTCGCCCTCTGATTCGCGACTTTTTAAAAATAAATGCGAGGTTTTGTCACGATAAATTTTTGCAAACAGCAGCATTACAGGGCCGAGTGCCAAGCACATAACCGCAAGCGGCCATTCAAGCATCAAAAGTGCGATAAAGCTGAGCACAATGCGTGCCGTGAGGGAAAAGAAAGCCGGAATAACCTCCGCTGCTCCCTCCGCTATAACGCCGACATCGCCTGCTAAGCGGTTTACAAGCTCGCCCGAGTGAAAACCCGAGATTTTCAGCCTGTCTTTATGTAGTAATTCACCAAAAAACTGCGCCTGAATACTTTTTTTAAGTCCTGCTGATGTTCTTACGTGAAGAGCAGACAGCACAACCTGAAACAAAAGCTGAAGCACAAGCGCTAAAAGTAACTTTAAGCCTTCTAAAAGAAAGCTTTCACCGCTCACCCCTGTTGCACTGTCTACAACATTTTTCGAGGCAAACGCCATATACACACCGCAAACCGATGTGCCAACGCCCAAAAGCGTCAGAAAAAATATCTTTAAATTAGCGCTTTTTACATATTTTAAATAGAAACTATACATATTTATAAAGCCTCCGCGTATGCTATTAAGGCTTTTACTCAAGCAATCCTGCAGATTTTAAGCTTTCGGTAAAGCTAAGAACTGCGTCTTTTGCTTCATCCTCCGAAATTTCATATTCGCCTACCAAAGCACCGACAAGCTCATCAAGCTCTGCACCGCCGGAAAGCTTTTCCCAAAGAAACGCACCCGTTTCATTTAAAGACACCAAAGCGCCGACATCACTGTATCTTTCATCAAACGGCACAGCCAAAAATTCACCCGCCATCTGACGAAGAGCAAACCCGTCTTTAAGCTTCATAAAGCGCCCTCCTGCAAGAATTTTGCACATGTCTTTTTTAAAAAAGACATGAAGATAGAAGATAACTATCTTATTTTATACATTGATTTTAACACTTATTACATACTTTGTCAAGCAAGTTAGTTAATTTTTACTATAAAATATTTAACAATTTCTTTATCACTTTTTTGTGCATAAATTTAAGTTTTTTACAGCCCTTGTTGATAATTTTTATAAAATATAGCGAATTTTAAAAAAACAGTTGCATTTTCTGCGCCCTGTTGTTATAATATTAACATAAAGAAAATGAGAGGTCTCGGATATGAACACAGCAAGCCGTTTATTTGCAATTACATATTATTACTTTAGCCGCTTTTTTATCGGCTACTTTTGTGATGCAAAAAAACAGTTTCGTATCTAATGAGCTCTTAAATTTTTTAAAAGCCTAATTAAAGATTATATGCGGAACTCATAATCACGAGTTCCGTTTTTTTATTATGTTGGAAATTACAACATTTTGTTGTAATGACGAAATATCATAAAAGTCTACCTTGTAAAACGGCGAACGAAGTGAGCATTTGTTGCCGAAGGCGACTTTTTTATTTATTATTTAAAAATACACAAATTTTATAAAATTGGAAGGTGCAAAAAATGATTGTTGTATTAAAGCCTCAGGCAAGCAAAGAGGAAATCGAAAAAATTGTTCTTCGTCTTAAAAATGACGGAATGGACGTTCAGGTAAACACCGGTGTTGAATGTACGGTTTTGGGTGTTTTGGGCGATACTGTGCATTATGATTCGGCAACACTTGAGCTTAACGCAAACGTTGACAAGGTTATGAGAGTTTCTGAGCCGTTTAAAAAGGCTAACAGAAAATTTCATCCCAATGATACGGTAATATCTGTTGGAAATGCTAAAATCGGCGGAAACAAAATCGCAGTTTTTGCAGGTCCTTGCTCAGTTGAAAGTGAAGAGCAGATTGTCAGCGTTGCCCAAGATGTTAAAAACGCAGGTGCATCCATTTTAAGAGGCGGCGCTTTTAAGCCGAGAACCTCGCCCTATTCATTTCAGGGTATGGAGTTTGAAGGTTTGGAGCTTTTAATGGAAGCAAGAGAGAAAACAGGTCTTCCCATAATTTCCGAAATAATGTCACCAAAACACGTTGAAATTTTTGATAAAGAGGTTGACATCATTCAGGTCGGTGCAAGAAATATGCAGAATTTCGACCTTTTAAAAGAGCTTGGCAAAACCAAAAAGCCTATCCTTTTAAAGAGGGGACTTTCATCTACAATTGAAGAATGGCTTATGAGCGCAGAATACATTATGGCAGGCGGAAATGAAAACGTCATGCTTTGTGAACGAGGAATAAGAACCTTTGAAACGTATACACGAAATACTTTAGACCTTTCGGCAATCCCCGCTGTTAAAAAGCTCAGCCATCTCCCAATTATTGTTGACCCTTCACACGCAACTGGTCTTCGCTGGATGGTGCTTCCGCTTGCAATGTCGGCAGTAGCCGCAGGTGCTGACGGAATTATGATTGAGGTGCACAATGACCCCGAGCACGCAAAATGTGACGGTGCGCAGTCTGTTACTCCTTCTATGTTTAAAGAAATTATGGAAAAACTCTCACCCGTGGCCAAGGCTTGCGGAAGAGAAATCTAACGTTATATAATATAATAAGGAAGTTTTTACAATGGAAGATAGATTTAATATTTTAATCGCAGGTCTTGGTCTTATGGGCGGTTCGCTTGCAAAAGCGCTTCGTGGCTTTAAAAATGCGAAAATTTTTGGCTTTGATACTTCTTGCGAGGTAATAAACTCTGCCCTTTCTGACGGCGTAATTGACGAGGGGGACACAAAAGCCGAAAAATTTCTGCTTCGAGCTGACCTCGTTATCGTCTGCCTGTACCCCGACCTTGCTATTCGCTTTATTAACGACAACAAATTCAAAAAAGGTGCAGTTGTGACCGACATTTGCGGTGTTAAGCAATATGTGCTTGAAAACATTACAAATCCCGACATTGTTTTTATTGGCGGTCACCCCATGGCAGGGCGTGAGAAAACAGGCTACTCGGCATCTATCCCCGACTTATTTACAAAAGCGTCATATATTCTTACCCCTACGGAAAAAACACCTGATTATGCAATTTCTTTGATGCGTGAGGTAGCAGAGTACATAGGTTGCCGACAGATAACAATTGCAACGCCTGAAAATCACGATGCGATGATTGCCTACACAAGCCAGCTTATGCACGTTGTTGCCGTTGCGCTTTGCGATAATGAGCTTTTATCATCTTCTGTCGGATACAGTGCAGGAAGCCTTCGTGACTGCACGAGAGTTGCAGATCTTAATGCTGAAATGTGGAGCGAGCTTTTTATGGAAAATAAAAAGGAGCTTACCGAACGCATAAACGAGTTTGAAAAAAGTATGGATACAATAAAAAAACACCTTGCCGCAAACGATACTTCGGGTTTGTGTGAATTTTTAAAATCTGCCGCAAAACGCAAGCGTGACTTTTTGAGTTAAGGAGAGAGTAAATTATGAAAACATTAACGGTAAATCTTCCGGGAAGAGATTACGATATATTAATAGGAAGCAATTTATTAAAAACGCTGGGCGAAAACATAAAAAAGCTTTCACCCAAAGCAGAAAAATGTGTTGTTGTTACGGACTCAAACGTTGCTCCTTTATATAGCGAAATTGTTTCTTCTTCGCTTACATCTGTTGGACTTTTGGTAAAAATAATCACTCTTCCTGCAGGAGAAGCCACAAAATCAATCGAAAAACTTAGCTTTCTTTATAATGAAGCTTTGGATTTTAAAATTACACGCACAGATGTAGCCGTCGCTCTCGGTGGTGGCGTAATCGGCGACCTTACAGGCTTTTTTGCCTCAACCATTTTAAGAGGAATTGATTTTTATCAGGTTCCGACAACGCTGCTTGCGCAGGTTGACAGCTCAGTAGGCGGAAAAGTTGCGATAAATGTGCCTCTCGGCAAAAATTTAGTCGGCGCATTTTATCAGCCTAAGTTTGTTTTAATTGACACCGATACCTTATCTACCCTATCTGACGATATTTTTGCAGATGGTATGGCAGAGGTTATAAAATACGGCTTTATCAGAGATGAAGCTTTCTTAGAAAAGCTTGAAAGCTACGAAAACCGCAAGGGCGCAGAGGCGCATTTAGAGGAAATCATTTACACCTGTTGTGACATCAAAAGAAAAGTTGTTGAAAGTGACGAACTCGACACAGGCGAGCGTATGATTTTAAATTTTGGGCACACCTTGGGTCACGTAATCGAAAAACAGTACAATTTCAGCACATACACCCACGGAAAAGCGGTTGGCTACGGCATGGTTTTGGCGGCAGTTCTCGGCGAAAAGCTTAAAGAAAGCGAAGACGGCTTATCTGAAAGGATTAAAAAGGTGATTTCAGGCTACGGACTTCCCACTTTTATCTCACTTGACAAAAACAAAATAGCAGATACGCTTTTGCTTGACAAAAAAAGCAGCGGCAAGGCTATAAACTTCGTTTTTGTGACAAAATGCGGAGCTACAAAAATCGTAAAAATTGCGGCTTCAGAGCTTAATGAACACATAAAAAACATTATTTAACAAAATTTTAGAAAAAATATTCTTTATCTGCAGTATTTAATACATTTTTAACAATCGTATGATATTATAATATCAGAAAAATTTTTGGATGTGCAAAAGATGAGCGATTTTTTTAAAAAACACAAAAAAAATATTATTTACAGCACCGCTTCAGCCATTTTGGTTTTAGCGGTGGTTTTTACCTGTGTGTTTTTTTATCACGAAAGCTTTAACGATGAAATTTTAGGCGTTCCCTATACACACGAGGAATTTCTCTTACCTGAGCCTCCTCCACCCGTTGAAGTTCCTCCGCTTCCTCAGCCTGCAGGCAGATTTGTCGCCGAGGTTCCCGACCAAAAAACCGTTTATCTTACATTTGATGACGGCCCTTCGCCCGTAACGGAACAGATTTTAGATGTTTTAAAAAAAGAAAATATTCCTGCAACCTTCTTTGTTTTGGGAAAAAACGTTGAAGAATATCCTGATTTAACAAAAAGAATTGCGAGCGAAGGACACAAAATCGCAAATCACTCGTATTCGCATGATTACAAGCAGATTTATAAGACCGACGATGAAACCTTCTTAAATGAAGTTTTAAAAACCGAGGAAATTATCCTTTCTTTAGTAGACAGAGTTTCTTACTCAAAGGTTTTTCGCTTTCCCGGCGGCTCATTTGAGGACTACAAATGGTCTAAAATGGATGTTTTAATCGAAAATGATTATTCGTTTATTGATTGGAACTGTTCAAACGGCGATGCAGAAGGACACGACATTCCGCCTGAAAAGCTTACAAGTAAAACAATCGCAACCGCCGGCAACAAAAACGCAGTTGTTGTGCTTATGCACGATGCAGGAAGAAAATACACAACTCCCCTCGCTCTGCCCGATATTATCCGCTATTTCAGGGAAAACGGATATGTTTTTTCCACGATTTACAGATAATAGCAAAGCCTTGCGAAATACGTTTAAAAGAGAAATCAAAATAAAGGATGACATCAAGTAAACTTTAGTTTGCATAGCGTTAAAAATTATGTCCCTGACTTGACACGAGTAAAAATCCTGTCGAATGATGTAGAAAAAGATAAAAATATAAGGGGTTTTGAAACTGATGAAATTTTTAAGTGAAAGTGAAGAAAATTGCCTGCAGTTTTTATTGAATAGAAAAGATAATGTAGGGTTTGGAAATGATGATGAGGTTTCTATTGATGATATTAAAGGCGAAGAATTTACTTTTGCTCATTTTCAAACATTAGAAAAAGAAGGATTTCTTATTGGGAGTATCTTTACGGATACTATATATTATTATTTGACATCAAAAGCAGTTGATTATTTTTCTGAAAAAAAGAAAAGTATTGAAGCAGATAAAAAAGAAAAAAGCATAGTTACACGAAGATATTGGTTGGACAAAATTATTCCTTTTGCAGCATTGTTAATATCTGCAATTGCGTTGTTAAATTCTATATTTAAGTGGTGGCAAGCATAACAGTATAGAGGTGAAAAAAGTTGTTAAAGTCTTTTATAAAAAATTTTTTCTCAAAAGAAAAATATGATTTTGAAACTCTTGAAGGAATACAAAATATTCCTATTCCAAAGTATAAACCATTGCAAGGAATGGGTAGTCCAGTTAACAATATTGAGTATATCTTGCAAAGAAAAGCAACTGAACACAAGAA
>JAGBHP010000014.1 GCA_017935435.1 Clostridia bacterium
AAGGGGAGCTGTCACCGAAAGGTGACTGAGGGGTTGTTTTTGTGTCAACGAACGTATTTTAATAACAACCCCTCCGAGTTTCGCTTTGCGAAACCCACCTCCCCTTACACAGGGGAGGCAACGCCCAACCGACAGTTAAATCCTAATTTACATAATAACTAATGGTTGAGCTTTGTAGGGGTGTTTATTTCCGCCCTAACGAAACCAAGAATTAGCCCATAAATTGCAATTGATATATAAGTTTTATTTTACGTCAATTGTATCAGTTTGAGAAATAGGCTTTAGAGCATCATTCCATATGTAAAATACAACATATTTTATCGCACTGTTTTTACTTACGTTAATTGTATTTGTACTGTTTACAATCAATTCTGTTTTAGTTAGACTAATCAATTTTTTATTTTCTGAGTATGCTGCCGCATATATGTAGCATCCCGATGCATCCCTCTCAGGTGTTACGCTAAATGTATAAACACCATCTGATACTGACTCGATTTCTGTCGCTTCAAGCACATTATCTGCAGGATTTCCGAAAAGTGCAGAACTGAAGTTTATAGTTGTATTTTTTAGAGAAGCAATTTCGCTTTTTATTATATTCTTCCATTCTTCTTCCGTTCCTGCGTATTCTATTATAGTAATCCCAGTACATTCGTAAAATGCACGTTCTCCAACTTTGGCGACTGTATCAGGCATAATATAAATACCTTGTTTTGCCGACGGATAATAAATCAACTCAGTTGCATCTTTATTATACAAAATTCCGTCTATATCGCTATAATATAAATTGTTTTCTCCAACATCTATACTTTTTAAACTGCTGCATCCCATAAAAGCCGCGCCCGATATTGTACTTACGTTGTCAGGTATCTCAATTTTACTTAATCTCATACAATTTTTCAGCATAAAATCATCAATACCTGTAATGTTTTGGGGAAGCTTTAAATTCTTTAAATTTATGCAACCATTAAAAGCTGCAAACATTTCTGTAACACTATCAGGAATTTTTGCGCTTGTTAAGCTCGTGCAACCGCCGCATATACCATTAATACGTGTTACTCCGTCGGGAATGTTTATCTGTGTTATACTGCTGCATTGCGCAAATGCGTAATCTCCTATGTTTCTTACACTAATAGGTATAATTATTCCTGTTAACTGTGTGCATTTATAGAACGCATATTGTCCAATATTCTCCAGATTATCCGGTAATAATATTCCCAAGAAGTTGTTACAATCTTCAAAAGCTCTATCCCCTATACTTGTAACGCTATAAGGCACAATATAGGTAGTTGCTCCGCCTTTTGGATAGCATTTAAGTTCTGTGACATCGCTGTTATATAAAACTCCACCAACATCACAAAAATAAGGATTATTTTCGTTTACATAGATAGCTTCTAATCTGTCACAAGAGGAAAATGCGCCCTCCCCGATATTTGCTACACTTGCAGGTATCTCTATTCTTTCTAATTTATTACAATCTATAAAGGCATAATTACCGATTTCTACAACTTTATCAGGTATAACTATACTTTCTAAATTGATGCAATAATAAAAAGCATAGCTACCTATTTTAGTAAGTTCGTCAGGCAGTTTAACAGACACTATGTTTTCGTAATAAGTAAACCAAGGCCCTCCGTACGAATAATCCTCCATTTCCCCATTGCCGCTTATAGTAAGCGTACCTGTGTCATCTAATATCCACGTTAGATCTTCGCCACATGTGCCGTTTGCCACTTCTTCTGCAAATACAGATGTAAAGCAAACTAAAAGCAGTATCACGCCAAGCACTGCTCCTGTTACCGCAAATTTTGTCCAAAATCCTTTTGTTGTCATAGTTTTACCCTCCGTAAAATAAAAAAATGTGTGCAGCTATCAGAGCTACACACAGAAAAATGTACAACTCCGATTGCTGCGACACAATTTTTGGCTCATAACGTAACAAGCGTATGAAAATAGAGTGTACATTTTTACCGAAAGGCAAAAAAATACACCTGCTACGCCTATAAGCCAAATATTTAATTGTGTCGCACGTTCATTTTATCATTTTTTCACGGATTTGTAAAGTAGCAGAATGTGAATTTTAATAATATTTAATCAACAAATAGGAATTTAATGCACTAACGTTTGGTCGCGAACGTAGGGGGCATTCATGCATGCCCCGCGGGCGAATCGTGATTCGCCCCTACGATATAACTGCAAATTTTTAGGTGTGATTGTAGGGAACGGGCTTGCTCGTTCCGATAGTATTTTTTCGGGAGGGCACAGAGACCCTCCCCTACGATATCAAATCATAACCGAAAGGTAAATTGGGATTTAGCGTAGTAACTAATGGTTATGTTTGTAGGGGTCGGCGTCCTCGACGACCCGTTAAAACGTGCGTATGTATGACGTAAAAGGGACGTCCGGGAGGCCGTCCCCTACAACACGACCACAACATTTGGACGCATAAATTCCAATTTAATATTCTTACTATCGGTTGATTTTGTAGGGGAGGGTCTCTGTGCCCTCCCGAAAAATGCCCTCGCAAGAGAGCAAGCAAAAATTGACATTTTACCTCACTAACCATTGTGCATTTTAAATTGCAAATACAAAAACCACAGTAGATTTTTCTACTGTGGTTTTTGTATAAAAATAATGAGCAAGTCTGTAAGCCGGGTTCTGTATTAGATGATCATCTATCTAGGCTATGTATTACTACATAACTCAAGCCACCGCCAAGTGTGAGCATGTCGGGCAGACTAAATCTCACACGAGCCAATACGGTGTTGCTTCAGGTGGGGTTTACATGGCCGATATGTCGCCATATCGCCGGTAGGCTCTTACCCTGCCTTTCCACCATCGCCAAGGCTTTCGCCTTTGGCAGTTTATTTCTGTTGCACTATCCTTGGAGTCGCCTCCACCGGGAGTTACCCGGCACCCTGCCCTATGAAGCCCGGACTTTCCTCATGGTCGGCTTGCGCCGACCCCGCGACCATCTGGCTTACTCATAAAAGCTATAATAACATAATTAAATTTAAAAGTCAAACATAAAAATGTGAAATGAGAAATTATTTGCTAAACTCTGATTTTTAGTTTTTAATTTTACTTTTTACGCTTTTAGTTAATTTCTAATTTCTCATTTTCTCAGGCGTCGTTTTTCATTATATCCGCATAGGTTTCACGTTTGATTACGACTTTAGATGTTCCGTCTTTTACAAATATAGCCGCAGGCTTCGGGATGCGGTTATAGTTGCTTGCCATGGAGTAGTTATAAGCGCCCGTTGTAAGCACTGCTAAGATATCGCCCGGCTGTGCCTTTTGAAGCGGCACATTTTCGCCCAAAAGGTCGCCTGATTCACAGCATTTTCCTGCAACAGTAACCGTTTCGCTCTTTTTATCTCCTGCTTTATTTGCGATTTCAAAATCATATTCCGCATTATATAAAATGTATCTCGGATTATCGCCCATACCGCCGTCAACGGAGAGATATGTGCGCACATCTTTAATCTCCTTTATATTTCCTACGGTATAAAGGGTAATTCCTGCGGATGCTACTATCGAGCGACCCGGCTCCATTAAAATTTTAGGAAGCGGAAGATTGTGCTTTTTAGAAAGCTCATGAATTTTTCGGGAAACGGCTTCCATATATTTATCATAGGAAATGGGGTCGTCGCTTTCTACGTAGCGCACGCCAAAACCACCGCCGAGATTTAGCTCAGAAATAGTAATTCCGAATTTTTCTTTGACTTCTTTTATAAATCCCATCATAACCTCAGCCGTGCTCAAAAATGGCTCAAGGTCAAAAATCTGCGAACCGATATGGCAATGAAAGCCGACCAGATTAACATTTGAAAGCTTAGTTGCCTCTTCTATTATCTCCGTAGCCTCGCCGTTTTCGAGTGCTACGCCGAATTTTGAGTCAATCTGACCTGTTTTTATAAAATCGTGCGTATGCGCATCAACCCCAGGCTTAATTCTAAACAAAATATCAGCTTTTTTGCCCATTTCTCCCGCCAAATCATTTAGCATATTAAGCTCAAAGCTATTATCTACAACTATTCTTCCAACGCCGCTATTTAGAGCTAAAATAAGCTCATCTTTTGTTTTGTTGTTGCCGTGGAAATATATTTTTTCGGTAGGAAAGCCGGAGCTAACCGCAGTATAAAGCTCACCGCCCGACACAACATCAATGCCAAGTCCCTCTTCTTTTGCGATTTTATACATCTTTTTGCAACAAAAAGCCTTACTTGCATATAAAATTAAACCATTGTCACCATAATGCTTTTTTAAGTTATCCGCATATATACGCATATTGCCCCTGATTTCATTTTCATCAAATACATAAAGAGGCGTACCATACTCTTTTGCGAGTTCAACGCAATCCATTCCACCGATGGTGAGATGGTTTTCTTCGTTTACGCCTAACGCCTTAGATACAAACATTTTTTTACCCCCAAGATATAATCTTTATATATTGTAACATAAAATGACAAAAAAGAAAATAAAAACTTTTAAATTTTGTAAAATGAATCAAAAAAAGAGGCTGTCGCTTTCGACAGCCTCTTTGGGGTATAGCAAAATTAATTACTCTTCAATAGCGTCAGCAATTGTGTTTGAAACCTCTTCTTTATATTCGGTAGGTTCAGCTTCTTCAGCAGGAGCTTCTTCAGCAGGAGCTTCTTCAACTACGGGAGCTGCTACTTCTTCTACCGGAAGGAGAGCACGGATTGAAAGACCGATTTTCTTGTTTTCCCAATCAGCTTCAACAACCTTAACTTCAACTTCCTGACCGATTGTAAGCTCGTCTTCAGGTCTTGCAATTCTCTTGTTTGCAATCTGAGAAATGTGGATAAGACCGTCAACTGAAGGAATAATTTCAGCAAATGCGCCGAAGGGGAGCATTCTTACAATCTTAACAGTGATAACATCATCAACGTTAATTTTTGATTTAGCGATTTCCCAGGGATTGTCTTCAGCCTTTTTGTAGCCTAAAGAAATCTTCTTGGTTTCGTCGTTGATGTCTTTAATGTAAACTTCAATAGCGTCACCAACGTTAACAACTTCTGAAGGATGTTTAATTCTCTTCCAGCTGAGTTCTGAAATGTGAACTAAGCCGTCAACACCGCCGATGTCAACGAATGCACCGAAGTTTGTAAGAGATTTAACAACACCTGTATATTTTTTGCCAACTTCAGCATCAGCCCAGAATTTAGCTTCAAGTTCAGCCTTCTGAGCGTCAAGAACAACCTTAACTGAGCCAACAACTCTTCTTCTCTTTTCAACAACATCAATAATCTTAAATGGAACAACGTTTCCAACAAGACCTGATAAGTCGCTTAAGTATCTGTCGTTTGCCTGTGATGCAGGAACGAACACGCGGATATCCTTGTACATAACAATCATACCGCCGTTTACAACGCTTGCAACTTTTCCTTCTAAAATTTTGCCTTCTTCGTAGAATTTTAAAAGGTCATTCCAGCTTTTGATTGAATCGAGTTTTCTCTTTGAAAGCATAATGTTACCTTCAACGTCGTTTACACGAACAACGAAAACTTCAATTTCGTCGCCAACCTTAACAACCTGATCAGGTGTAAGATTGGGGTCGTCCGAGATTTCGGATGCAGGGATGAAGCCATCCTGCTTAACTCCGAGATTTACAATGACCTCAGTAGGTCCAACTTTACTTACAGTCCCGGTAACCACATCTCCTGTATTTAAAGTAGTTTTTTCTGCTTCAGACTCATTAAAAAGTGCCTCAAAGCTTAATTCTTGGTTTTCCATAGTGTATATTGCCTCCTTTATTATAACCGCCGGAGTTGATGCGCCGGCAGTAATTCCAACAACTTTATTATTTAGATTTGCGTTTTCAGGCAAATCTTTAATTGACTGCAAAAGATAAGCCTTTTTACATTCCGATTTTGAGATATCGTAAAGCTTTTTTGTATTGGAGCTGTCTGCTCCGCCCAAAACAATCATAGCATCAACTTTAGATGCAAGTTTTTCGGCTTCAGCTTGTCTTTCTTCAGTCGCTCTACATATTGTATCAAATATTAGTACGTTTTGGCAAGTTTTTTTTAAAAAAAATATCATTTTTTCATACTTTTTTTTATTAAAAGTGGTTTGCGCCACTATACAGACCTGTTTTTCGGGTAAATTTACGCTTTTTGCGGCATCTTCATCCTTTAACACAATGGCTGAATTTTCGCACCAACCGTTAATTCCTATTACCTCGGGGTGAGAACCGTCACCGATTATTACAATCTGCGCACCCTCATCATAATGTTTTTTTACGATAGAATGGATTTTTTTAACGTAAGGACACGTGGCCTCGATATATTTTATATTTTTTTCTTCCATTTCATCATATATCGCCTTTGGAACTCCATGCGTTCTTATAATTACGGTAGAATTTTCCTTAGCCTCAGAAATGGAATTAATTACCGTTACGCCTTTTTCGCTGAGTTCCTCTACAACGTGATGATTATGAATTATCGGCCCAAGTGTATGAAAAGTATTTTCTTTTGCGTCGCATCCATATGCGATATCAACCGCTCTTGCAACACCAAAGCAAAAGCCTGCCGTTTTTGCCGCAATTACCTTTTTTGCCATTATTTTTCACCTGCCAGGACAAGGATTTTATGTAAAATATCATCGCTGATTTCCTGCAGGCGCTCACCATCTAACTTTTCACGCTCGGGATTAATTTTAAACGGCTCGCCGACATTTATGTTTATTTTAGACATCCACTTATATTCACCGCTAATTCCAACAGGCAAAATAACGCAGTCTGCCATATTTGCAATCAGGGCAACACCTGATTTTGCCTTGTGTTCTTCGCCCTTTTTAACTCTTCTGCCCTCGGGAAACATAGCTATCGCTTTTCCTGTCTTTAAAGCACCGACAGCGGCTTTAATAGCCCCGACGTCGCCTCTTCCGCGGTTTACGGGGAACGCTCCCGACCACTCAATTATTCCGCCTAAAAGGAAGATATCAAAAAGCTCCTTTTTTGCCATAAAATGAAGCTTGCGGCGAAGAAACGTAATCGTTATCGGTACGTCCCAGTTGCTTCTGTGGTTAAAGCAAACTATAACGCCGTTTTCCTTTGGCATATTCTCATAATTATTAACTTTAATTCTAAAACACAGTCTTAAAAATGACCTTACTAAAAATTTTACAAATCTTAAAAGCACTATTTTTCCAGCCTTTCACAAATTGTATTATATATAACATTTACCGACTCGTTAAAATCAAGCTCTGTTGTATCAATCGTAATGCTGTCCTCGGCGGGCTTAAGGGGCGATGCCTTTCTTGTTGAATCGTTATGGTCACGCTTTTTCATATCAGCTAAAACCTCGTCAAATGTCACCTTTTCGCCCTTTTCGCAAAGCTCAGCATAGCGTCTTTTTGCACGTGCCTCGCTTGATGCGGTTAAAAATATCTTTACATCAGCATCAGGGAGCACGCAAGTGCCGATATCTCTGCCGTCCATTATAACATTTACACGATTTCCCATTTCCCTTTGCTTTTCAACCAAAACAACTCTTACCTCAGGAATTGCAGAAACGTTTGATGCACCGAGAGAAATTTCAGGTGTGCGGATTAAATCCGTAACATTTTCTCCGTTTAAGAAAACAATAGTTCCGTTTTCGCTGTTTTTAAGGTCAATTGTTATGCTCTTTACAAGCTCGGTTGCTTTTTCGGGTTCGTTTTTAATGTCCACACACTTGCGCACGCAAAAAAGCGCAGCCGCTCTGTACATAGCGCCCGTATCAATATAGGTAAATCCAAGCCTGCCTGCTATTACCTTTGAAATTGTACTCTTTCCAGCGCCCGAAGGGCCGTCAATTGCTACTTTAAACATAAGTACTCCTTTTAAATGATTATATCATTAAAAATAAATTAATTGCTTTATCCAATATATACCTTTATACATTATTTGTCAAATATCCGTCATAAAAACTGTATAATATAGATGCCGCTCAGGCTCCCTTGTACTCCTTCCACCGTTGAGGCACTTTTTATAGGCTCCCCTGTGTAAGGGGAGCTGACAAACCGAAGGTTTGGCTGAGGGGTTGGTTCTCGCCTTGTGCCTCACGATCCCCCTCCCTCACAAGCGATGGAGGCAAGACGGGAGCTGTCAGCGTAGCTGACTGAGGGATTGTTTTACTTCATTGTCAATATGCATGCACACACCATCAAAGTTTTTCAAAACATCAAGATTTGATATTCTAATAACCTTTATTCCATATTGCTTTAAATACGCTGTTCTCTTTTCATCATTGGCAAGTCCCTTATCCTCATAATGCTGGGAACCATCCAATTCTATGACAATATTTACTTTTGCACAATAAAAATCTGCTATATATTTGCCTAAGACTTTCTGCCTTGTAAACTTTAGTGGATAATTTCTCAAAAAGTCATACCAAAGGTGTTTTTCCTCTTTGGTCATATTCTTTCTAAGTTCCTTTGCAAACGGAACTATTTTACTATTATGTTTTCTATCCATTTACAACCCCTCCGAGTTTGCTTTGCAAACCCACCTCCCCTTACACAGGGGAGGCTTTTATTTTCAACATTATTTGACATTTTGTTCTTTATAATTAATGAACGTTTTTTAGCGGGGCAATGTTATGAATAAGTATTAAATGATGAGTAACTGCGGTTATTATTTCTCAAACGTTTGCGCAAAAACCCATATGCCATTATATAATATTTTCCTTGATAAAACAAGCCTTTTAGCTAACTTTTTCTATTTTTTAAAATGCCTTTAAGGACAGGGTAAACGGATTTTGCCATATTATAAAATCCAAGGTCGGTGGGGTGTCCGCCGTCAACTGTTGCGTCTTCTGACTCCGAATTTCCTAAAGTGGTAAAGCCGTCGATAAAATATACGTTTTCATCGCCCTCGTCCATTGCCCTTAAATACGTTTTCATAACAACAGCACGTCTTGCGGTTCTGCTTTTCCTTATTTTTTCGTTTTTTATGTTAATAGATACAGGCGTTGACATAAAAATGATAGGCAGGTCGGGGTTTTTATCACGTATAATTTTATAAAACGGGTAGTATGTGTTCTCAAAGTGTTCGAGCGTTGGTGCATTTGCGCCATATGCGTACACAAAAGCCGACATTGGTATTTCTGCGATAAACTCGGCTATCTGTTTTTCGCCGAGGTCGCTTCCTGAAAAGCCTAAATTTATATGGTCTGAGTCGAGCCATCTTGAACAAAGTGCGGTATAAACGGTTCCGGGGCGTGATGCGCATCCCCCTTGAGTTATCGATGAGCCGTAATACACCACAGGCGTATCTATCGTATAGGGCGCAGGCGATTTTACCTGAGAATTTTCCTTTAAGCCTATGTAAAGGCTATTTACGCCCTCATAAAGCGGAAAATTTATCGTGATTTCACGAAAAACGCTATCATCAAATTCATAAAAGCCTTCAAATTTATGATTTTCTTCAGAAAGACCGTTGGGAACGAAGGTTTTTTTATAAATGGTGTTTGTGCGGTCATTTTCTGTTGCTACATACATATCAAAGCCAAACTCACACGTTCCGGGCATATGTTGCATCTGCGGTTTATAGCCTACATCTGCGACAATCGCAATAAAAGGTGAATTGGTCACAAAGCGCACCCTTGCGCCCGCGGTATTATACATAAGATAACGCACGCCGTCATTTACTTCAGCAGAATTTGCAAAATATTCGGGAAGTCTTGAAAATCGCTCGCTTTTTTTGGGTTCAAACAAACCTCTTATTTCAAAAGGCTCTTCTTTGCAGTTATAAAACACTACATCGTCTGCTTTAATTACATCAGACTTAAAATTTTTATCAAAATCCGTTATCTTCGGCATTTTTTACACCTCTTATATCTTTTTAACTGATTTTCTTTCTGTGATTTCACATTTTAATTTTACAGGTGAAATTTCCTCACCACGCAAATAGTTAATCAGCATATTGCACGCAAGTCTGCCCTCTTCATAGCCTTCGGTTTTTGCCGTTGTAAGCGGGGGATTAAGGTAAGCCGACACAGGAAGGTCATCAAAGCCGACAACCGAAATATCATCAGGCACCTTTAATCCGCTTTCAGATATTGCATTCATCGCACCTACTGCAATCCAGTCGCTGTTACACACAACAGCAGTGGGAAGACTTTGCTTATCCAAAAGCTTTTTCATACATTCATAGCCTGTTTTAACTAAGAAATTATAGCTGTCAAAAAACTCAACCTTATCCTCGTTATAGCAAAGCTTTAAATCACGAAAGGCACGTCTGTAACCCTCGTGAATGTGGTTATTTGTCGCCTGAGAGCGTCCGATGAGCGCAATTTCCCTGTGTCCCTTGTTATAAAGGTAATTTACCATTTTATACGCCGCATCTTCAAAATCAAAGGTGATGTAGCCTGCAAAAGTTCCCTCTTTAGGCACTTTCCCAAGGTAAAAAACAGGAATGTTGTGCTCTTTAAGTAAATCGCTTACCTCATCCGAAAGTGATGAAAAGGTAATGATTGCATCGGGACTTTTTTGCAGTATTTTCAGAAAATATTCTGTGCTGTCGATGTACTGATAAATCAGCGCAAAATAATTCTGCTCGTTTGCCTCGTCGCAAATACCACGGAAAATTTCGCCAAAGAAAGGATTTGTAACGTCGTGCACTACAAACGCTATGGTGTAAGAAAGCTTGGTTCTCAAGCTTTTTGCAATAACATTAGGCACATAGCTTAATTGCTTGATTGCACTCATTACCTTTTCTTTTGCTTCAGGCGAAACGTTTTTGTTATTGTTTACAACCCTCGAAACGGTTGCGGTAGATACGCCGGCCAGGCGTGCAACATCATTTCTTGTAGCCATATTTAATTCTCCCTTAAAAATATTCTCTCTCTTTATTTAACCCTTTTTTTAAAACCCTTTTTAAAAAATTATCTGTAAAAATTACGTCTGTTACTGTTTTTTCTGCGTCTTCTCATTTCCTCTGCTTTTTTTATCGCAATTGCTCTTTTAATGAGCAAAAATACCACGATTATACCAAGCGGAATGATAACCCACATATTTACAAGCCATTTTATAAGCGTGCCGAAAATCATTTTAAAGAAGCTTCTTTTTACGTCCTCTGTTATGGTAAGAGATGCACTTCCAACCTCTTCGCCGTCATAGAAATATTTGATTTCTCCCAAAACTGTGCCTGCTTTAACAGGCGCTTTAATTTCATCAGGAAGCGTAAATTCCTTAGTTAGCTTTTCAGCGTTATAATTTTTTGGAATTAATGCGGTAACTGGCGAGGTAACATAAATGATACGATGACTGTCGCCGCTTGCCCATTTTATCTCACGTGTTGCAACAACATCGGTTGTTTTGGCAATTTCAGTAAATTTGTAGTTATTAAAGCCGTATTCCATTAAGGCGATTGTATCCTTAAACGAATCGCCCGATGAAGGCGCTTTCATAGTAACGGTAATCAGCCTCATATTGTCACGCTCAGCGTAGCACGTAAAGCAAGCACCTGCAACCGAGGTGTGACCTGTTTTTATGCCCTGTGCCGCCGAATAAAGATATGTTCTGCCTTTATTTGGATTAATGAGCGCATTATTGCTTGTCATATATCTTATTTCATCGTACTTATTTGTAGGAGCAATCTGATACTGCGGAGTTGCAACAATCTGTCTGAAAAGTGCATTTTGCATTGCGTATCTGCAAAGAATTGAAAGGTCTTTTGCCGTAGTATAGTGGTTATCGTTATGATAGCCGTGAGTGTTTACAAAGTTTGTATTTGTCATTCCAAGCTCTGCCGCTTTTTTATTCATCAAAACCACAAATTCATCAATAGAACCCGAAACATTTTCAGCGAGTGCATTTGCCGCATCGTTTGCAGAATGAACCAAAAGTCCGTAAGTAAGGTCTAAAAGCGAAATTTCCTCATTCCACAAAAGACCCATATTACTTCCGTCACGGTCAACGTCAATCGCCGTCTGGCTGATAGAAACCACTGTATCCATATTAAGATTTTCAATCGCAAGTATTCCAGTCATAATTTTGGTTGTACTTGCAGGATAAAGTTTAGCATCGGGATTTTTTGAAAAAAGAACTCTTCCTGTATTAAAATCAAGCAAAATAGCGCTTTCAGATGCAGGCACAGGCTCATTTTCAGCAAAAGCCAAAGAATTTCCCATTACCAAAAAACACAACAAAACTAACGCAAAAATTTTCTTCATATTTTCCTCCGACAAAATATATTTTCATTTATCCCTATAATAGCCATATACGTTTTAATTCTATCATAAAATAGAAAAATATTCAATATTTTATTTACTTTTGCTGCCAAAAATATTATAATGTGAAATAAGTAAAAAATTTTTATGCTTGTGAAAGGATTTTTGTTATGTACCATGAAAAAATCAGATTAAGAAAAGAAGATTTGCCTGACGGCTATATTTCTACGATTACAACATATATGTTAGACGTTCGTGAGGGGGATTGCACTCGCCCGGGTATAGTTGTTTTCCCCGGCGGCGGCTATTCGCACTGCTCTGAACGTGAGGCAGAGCGAATTGCCCTTGGCTATAACGCAGCAGGCTTTAATGCCTTTGTTGTAAACTATGCACTTGCACCCAACAGACACCCCGAGCAGATAAAAGATGCTGCAAGCGCAGTTAAATTTGTAAGAGAAAATGCAGAAAAATACAACGTAAACCCTGAGCAGATTGCAGTAGTAGGCTTTAGCGCAGGCGGACATTTAGCAGCATCTATTTCTACGCTTTGGAATGACACCGAAATTTTTACCGGGGAAGAAATTAAAAATGAGCTTCATAAGCCGAACGCATCAATTTTAGCATACCCTGTAATTACCTCGGGTGAATTTGCACACCGCGGCTCATTTAACAATCTCTTGGGCGAGGATGCAAGCGAGGATATGCTTTTAAAAATGTCACTTGAAACGCGCGTAGGTTCGCATACACCGCCGACATTTTTATGGCATACATATGAAGATATGGGCGTTCCTGTTGAAAACTCTCTGCTTTACGCAATGTCGCTTTCAAAATACCGTGTGCCGTGCGAAATGCATATCTATCCGCAAGGCCCGCACGGATTGTCACTTGTTTCTCACGAAACTCTCTGGTCGGTAAGCCGTTTCCGCAGAAAATATGACTGGCTTGCTCAGTCGGTAGAATGGCTTATTGATTTGTTTGGATTAAAATACGAAAATTAAATAAAAAATACCGCAGTGGTTTTTATACTACTGCGGTATTTTTGTTTGTATGCTAAAATGGAAAATTTGTACCAATATATGTAAGAGAAAGAAAATTTATGAGGCGGTAGTCTTATAGACATTTTTGTTTTTTTATGATATATTTATGATATGAGTAATAATTAAATACACGAAAGTAAAAAACAAATACTTTTAAAAGTCAAAAATCCCCCTTTTTATCCGAAGATTTTTATTATATCATAAAGATGAAGAGGTTTAAAACGTGAAAGTTCCTTTCACGTTTTGCCTACGGCGAATTAGAATTGCCCGTGCGAAATTTTCTTCGCAAGTAAAGAAACGCACATGGGCAAAAAATCTCTTATCATTCCTTGCCATACGGATAAGAGAAACTTAAATTAATATTTGTGTCGGCGTATGGCGGCGGAATGGAGATTTTTGTTATGGCAGCATTTAAAGCACAATTTAAAAAGAAAGAACTTGAAAACAAAATTTTGGGCTGTTGGTATGGGAAAAATATAGGCGGAACAATGGGTGCTCCGTATGAGGGAAGGACGGAAATGCTTTCGGTTACGGGATATAATACACCGCTCGGAGAACCGCTTCCAAATGATGACCTTGACCTTCAGCTTGTGTGGCTTGAGGCAATGGAAAAGGAAGGTCCCGGTTTGGTAGATGCAAATGTTTTGGCAGAATATTGGCTCTGCTATGTTACACCTCATTGGAACGAGTATGGAATAGGAAAAAGTAACTTAAACATGGGTCTTTTGCCTCCGCTTTCGGGAGAGTTTAAAAATATATGGAAAAACTCAAACGGTGCGTGGATTCGTTCTGAACTTTGGGCATGTCTTGCACCGGGTATGCCAAACATAACCGTAAAATATGCTATTATGGATGCATCTGTTGACCACGGTCTTGCAGAGGGTACGTATGCCGAAATGTTTACTGCATCGCTTGAGAGTATGGCATTTTTTGAAAGCGATATAAGAAAGCTTATTGAAAAAGCGCTTACCTATATTCCAAAAGATTGCAGAATAGCAAAAAGCGTAAATCTTGTTTTAGACAGCTATGATGCAGGAATTCCATGGCAGGAGGTACGCGAAAAGCTTGTAAAAGAAAGCGAAGATATAGGAATGTTTCAGGCACCTGCCAATGTCGGCTTCGTTGTCCTTGGTCTTATGTACGGCGAGGGTGACTTTAAAAAGAGTGTTCTTTATACCATTAATTGCGGGGATGATACTGACTGTACGGGTGCAACCTGCGGGGCAATACTTGGAATTATTTTAGGTTGTGATAAGATTCCTACGGACTGGAAGGAATATATAGGCGACAGAATTGTAACTGTCTGCATAAATGCGTCTTACAGATATACAATAGCAAAATCGTGCACCGAGCTTACACAAAGAATTATAAAGCTTATGCCAGATGTTATGAAAGCGCACGAAATTGATTTGGAGTACACAGAGGATACTGATTTTATCGACGAAAGAATACCTATGTACATTTTAAACGATTATGCAGAAAAAATGTTTAAAAGAAGTCCGTATTCTTTTGAAATTGCAAGAAAAACGCATATGGACGTAATCGTAGAATACGACTCTGAGCCGATAATTAAGCCCAATGGTAATTTTAAAGTTAGAATTACCATTAAAAATAACAGGCGCAACGCATACCACTGCGAATTTACGGTGGGTTTGCCTGACGGCTGGAGTGCGGATTATGAACGCACAGCTTTTGTTCAGCTTGATGAAGGCACATGGGAAATGACAATTTACGCAGGCGAAAAAGTTGACTCTGTAAACAAAATTCCGGTAATGATTTCACCGCAAGGGCATGTAATGCCCGTTACAGCGCCGATTGTTCTTTTGGGATAAAATACGCTTAGGCGAAAGGGGACTTTAAAGGCTATGTCACTCATTCAAAAAGACAATACGTTTTATATATCTGATGATACCTACGTTTTCAGCGTTCAGCGCATAGAAAGTGGAAGATACCCCGAACACAGGCATGATTTTGTAGAGTTTGTATATATGCTAAAAGGCAAATGCCGACACTTTATAGATGGCAAAGAGTATTTTGTACGTCGGGGAGACCTCATTATTATTAACTACAATCAGACACATAGTTTTACGAGTGAAGCAAATGTAGAATATGTAAATATTCTTATGAAACCCGGGTATATAAACAAAAGTCTTGTAAATCAGGAAAACGCTTTTGCTCTGCTTGAGCTTTCAGAGTTTAAGGATTTTCAGAAAATAGTTGATGAAAGCCGAATAAAAGTCTCCTTTGAGGGTGAAGAACGTGAAGAAACAGAGGGAATAATTTCAAATATAAGGAGAGAAACGGAACAAAAAGCGCTCGGATATGAGCTTGCTATACGTTCACAGTTTAACCTTTTGCTTATTAAGATATTCCGAAAAATGTCGTTTAAACCCGATAACGTTTTTCGGGGTGTTTCGGATAAACTTTTGACATATATCGCAAAACATTGCCATGAAAAGCTTGTACTAAAGGATATTGCGGATATGTGTGCGTATAATCCGTCATATTTCAGCCGTATATTTAAAGAATATACAGGGGAGACATTTACCGATTATCTAAAAAAGGTCAGAATTGAAAAAGCATCAGAATTGCTCCGAAGCACAGACCGCAAAGTAACAGATATTCTCTATGAGGTCGGTTACAGCGACAGAACGAAATTTTTCTTACATTTTAAATCTGTTATGGGTGTTACGCCGCTAAAGTACAGAGAAAACCAAAAGTAAAGAAAAGATAATAAGGAAAAACGAATTTGCGCTACAAAAACATTGACAAAGCATCAAAGAGATGTTATGACTGCTCTGGCGCACAAAAAAAGGTTGCCTTACGGCAACCTTTTTTATCTATTTAGATTTATTTTGCGTAGTCAATAGCTCTCGTTTCCCTGATTACATTAACCTTAATCTGTCCGGGATACTCAAGCTCGTTTTCAATCTTTTTAACGATGTCACGTGCAACGAGTGCAATGCTTTCGTCTTTTACATTTTCAGGTTCAACCATAATTCTTATCTCACGGCCTGCCTGAATTGCAAATGACTTTTCGACACCCTCAAAGGAGTTTGCAATTTCTTCAAGCTTTTCAAGACGTTTTATGTAGTTTTCAATATTTTCACGTCTTGCGCCCGGGCGAGCAGCTGAGATTGCGTCTGCTGCCTGAACTATGCAAGCAACGAGCGTTGTAGCCTCAACATCACCGTGGTGAGCCTGAATTGCATGAATAACATCCTTGCCCTCTTTGTATTTTTTAGCAAGGTCAGCACCAATCATTACGTGCGAGCCTTCCATTTCGTGGTCGGCAGCCTTTCCTAAGTCATGAAGTAAGCCTGCACGTTTAGCGATAGTAATATCTGCGCCAAGCTCTCCTGCAATAAGACCTGAAAGGTGAGAAACCTCGATAGAATGTTTTAAAACATTCTGACCATAACTTGTTCTGTATTTAAGCTTACCTAAAAGTCTTACGATTTCAGGGTGCAAGCCGTTAACACCTGTTTCAAATGTTGCGTTTTCACCCTCCTGCTTAATGGTAGCTTCAACTTCTTTTTTAGCTTTTTCGTACATTTCCTCAATGCGGGCGGGATGGATACGACCGTCAACAATGAGTTTTTCAAGCGAAAGTCTTGCGATTTCGCGGCGAACGGGGTCAAATCCCGATAAAATAACTGCTTCAGGAGTATCATCAATAATAAGGTCGATACCTGTTAAGGTTTCAAGCGTTCTGATGTTTCTTCCTTCACGACCGATAATTCTGCCCTTCATTTCATCACTCGGGAGATTAACAACCGAAACAGTAGTTTCTGCAACATGGTCTGCTGCGCACTTTTGAATTGCGCCTGCAATAATGTTTTTAGCTTTTTTGTCAGCCTCTTCACGAGCCTGGGTTTCGATTTCCTTAACCATAATGGCTGCTTCGTGGCGTACTTCGTTTTCAATACTCTTTAATAAATAATCTTTAGCTTCTTCAACTGAAAGACCGGATAATTTTTCCAAAAGCTCAAGCTGTTTGGTTCTGATTCCTTCAATTTCGCCTCTTAATTTGTCTAACTCTCTGTCTTTTTTGTTCAAGTTTTCGTCTTTTTGTTCAATTGCAGCACTCTTTTTATCAAGCGCCTCTTCTTTTTGCGTAAGTCTTCTTTCCTGTCTTGTGATTTCACTTCGACGTTCTTTAATTTCTTTTTCAAGTTCCTGTCTTTGCTTATGATTTTCTTCTTTAGCTTCAAGCAGGATTTCTCTTTTTTTGTTTTCACCGTCTTTTGTAGCACGCTTAATTATTTCTTTAGCTTCAGCTTCAGCACTGCCAAATTCAGCTTCAGCTATCTTTTTTCTATAAGAAATGCCGGCTTTAAAGGCAACAAATGCACACACGGCAATTAAAATAACTGCGACTGCTATTGTAATTATTAGTTCTATTTTAAACTCCTCCCTTCATAAAATAAGTAATTTTAATAACTACGGTCAGACCGTATTTAATTCACAATTAAACAAAAACAAAAAAGTTCACTTTATAATTTTATACCTTTTTGGTGCTTATGTCAATGTTTTTTTGTGGATTTTATAAAGAATTTTGCAAAAAGATTGTCAAAAATATAACTACGCTTGTAATGAGAGAATATTTCTGTTATAATTAACATATGTGGATTTTTGTAAGGTGGAATTTTGGGAAAATTAAGACTTAGCATATGGATTTTTATCTAAACCATGAAGGGAGTAAACAAAAATGAACAACATTATATTGACCGGCTTCATGGGAACAGGCAAAACAACAGTTGGGAGAAGGCTCGCAGCTATGCTGGGGCTTGATTTTAAGGATACTGATGAATATGTTAAAAAGTGTGAAAAAATGACTGTTTACGATGTTATAAAGAAAAAGGGCAGGAAGTATTTTGAGGGTGCGGAGCGTTTTGCGGTTATTAACCTTGCAGAATGTGAAAATACCGTAATTTCGACGGGCGGCACTTGTCTTTGGAACGAAGAAAACAGGCAAACGCTTAAAAAAAGCGGCAAGCTTATATGGCTTAAAGCTTCTGCTGATACTGTATATCAAAACACAAAAAATTCGCGCAACAAGCGTTCAGAGCTTTGCGGTCTTTCTTTTTGCGAGGTGGAAGACCTTGTAAAGCTTTCTGAAAAGCATTATGAAAACTGCGATTTTTCGGTGTGTGTTGATGATAAAGAGGTCGATGAAATTGCAAAAGAGATTATTTCTTTTTTGCAGGGCCAGAGAGAGAATATTTAAAGAAGGAGAAAAATTATGGACGATTGTATTTTTTGTAAAATCTTAAAAGGCGAAATTCCGTCTGATAAGGTCTATGAAGATGAGCTTTTATATGCGTTTCGCGATATTGCGCCGGCAGCTCCGGTGCATGTTTTAATTATCCCGAAAGAGCACATTGAAAGTGCAAATGCGCTAAATGCTGAGCATAAAGAGCTTTTGGGACATATTGTGCTTACTGCCGCTAAAATCGCAAAAGACCTTGGCGTAGCAGAAGATGGATACCGTATTTTAAACAACTGCGGCAAAAACGCAGGACAGACTGTTTTTCATCTGCATTTTCACCTGCTTGCAGGCGATGAATTTAAAAATCTTGTTTAAAAAATGCAGACTAATTTCAAAGAGAGGACGATGATTAATTGGGTTTACTCACATTTAAACGAGGAATTCATCCCGATGACTGTAAAAAGCTTACCGCTGAGCTTCCTATAAAAGAATTAAAGCCCGGCAAAACTATGTGCTATCCTTTAAATCAGCATTTAGGTGCGCCGCTTTCATCACTTGTTTCGGTTGGCGATGAGGTTTTAATGGGTCAGAAAATTGCCGATTCCGAAGGCTTTTTGACGGCTCCGCTTCACAGCTCCGTTTCGGGCAAGGTGGTAGAAATCGGTATGCGTATGCATCATTCGGGCGTAAAAGTTCCAACTATCGTTATTGAAAATGACGGACTTGATACTCCGGCTGAAAAAATAAATACAAAAAGCTTAGATGAGCTTTCACCAAAGGAAATTGTGCAAATTGTTCACGATGCAGGCATCGTAGGTATGGGCGGAGCAGGTTTTCCGACTCACGTTAAGCTTTCGCCGCCTGCTGATAAGGAAATTAAATATGTAATTGTAAACGGCGCAGAGTGTGAGCCATATTTAACCTCTGACCACAGGGTAATGCTTGAGGAGCCTGACGATGTGTTGTTTGGTCTTACTGCCGTTATGAAGATTTTTTCTTTAAAAGAAGGTTTTGTTGCCGTTGAAGAAAATAAGCCTGACGCAATCAGTGCTTTAGAAGAAAAAGCAAAAAATTACGACGGATGCAAGGTTCTTACCTTAAAGAAAAAATATCCGCAGGGCGCTGAAAAGCAGCTTATTTATGCGGTTACCAAAAAAGAAGTTCCTTCAGGCAAGCTTCCTGCTGATATCGGCTGCATAGTGTTAAATATCGACACGATAACTGCTATCGCACGTGCAATAAAAGAGGGTACACCGCTTTACCGCAGAATTGTAACTGTATCGGGTGGCGCTGTAAATAATCCTCAGAATTTTAAAGTGCGCATTGGTATGTGCTTTGATGATTTGATTGAAGAAGCAGGCGGATTTAAAGAAGAGCCTGCAAAAATCATATATGGCGGACCTATGATGGGAATTTCGGGCATTTCTACTTCTGTTCCCGTAGTTAAGGGAACATCTGCATTTTTAGCTTTTACCAAAAAAGAGGCTAAAAAAGAAGCTGAGTCTGCGTGCTTAAGATGCGGCCGCTGCGTAAGTGTTTGTCCGATGGGGCTGATGCCTGCTGAGCTTTCTGTAATGAGCTTAAAGGGCGAGATTGAAAGCGTAATACGCTATAACGCTCTTGACTGCATAGAATGTGGCTCGTGTAGCTTTGTTTGTCCTGCTAAACGTTACCTTGTTCAGGCAATTCGTGTGGGTAAGGACAGACAGAGGGCGCATTTGGCTGAAATGCGCGCAAAAAAACAATAGAATACTACGAAAGGGTATGACAAATGAGTGAAAAAATTGTTTCTTCGTCGCCGCACATAAGGTCAAATGTAACGACGGCGAAAATTATGACAGATGTTGTTTTGGCGCTTATCCCTGCACTTATCGCAGCAACATTTTATTTTGGATTTCGTGCGCTTTACCTTACGGTAATTTCCGTAGCGTTTTGTGTATTGTTTGAATATCTCTGGCAAAAAGCTTTAAAAAAGCCTTTAAATGTGGGTGACGGAACAGCCGTAGTTACGGGCGTGCTTTTGGCACTTAATGTTCCTGTTACGGCTCCCTGGTGGATGCTTGCCGTTGGTGCACTTGTTGCAATTATTATAATCAAGCAGTTCTTCGGCGGTACGGGTAATAACTTTATGAACCCTGCAATGGGCGCAAGAGCTTTCCTTCTTGCATCGTGGCCTGTGCAGATGACGCTTTGGAGCAAGCCTTTTACGACAGGCTTTACCGTAGATGCTGACATTGTAAGCTCTGCAACTCCGCTTGCTTTGATGAAAACAGGCGAAATAGCATCTCTTCCTGCACTTAGCGATGTGTTTTGGGGAAATATTGCAGGATGTATGGGCGAGGTGTGTGTGCCTGCGCTTTTAATCGGCTTTATTTATCTTCTTATTAAAAAAGTAATAACGCCTACTATTCCGCTTTTCTATGTCGGAACAGTTGCTGTTCTTTCCTTTATATTTAAGGTGGACGGTATGACGGGGATAGACTGTGCACTTTATAGCATTTGTTCGGGCGGACTGCTCCTTGGTGCAATTTTTATGGCAACAGATTACACCACATCGCCTATATATTTTAAAGGTCAGATTATTATGGGTATCGGCTGCGGTGCGATAACCTTCTTAATCAGAAGACTCGGCGGTTATCCCGAAGGCGTGACTTATGCGATTTTACTTATGAATATTGCAACTCCTTTAATTGATAAATACGTTCGTCCGAAGAAATTCGGCTATGTAGCACAAAAAGGAGGGGCAAAAAATGCGTGATAATGAAAAATCCTTCGTTTTGGCGGCGGTTTTGTTCGTAATAACGGCTGTTGTAAGCTTAATGCTTGCATTTTCAAATATGGTAACTGCTGATAAGATAGCCGAAAACACAAAAAAGGCTGAAAATGAAGCACGAGTTGCCGTAATGCCTGAAGCTACTGATTTTAAGTTTTTCAGAAGCTATCGTGAAGGTATAGTGACCGAGGTTCAGCGTGCCGTAAGAAACGATGAAAAAATCGGATGGTGTGCAAAGGTAAGCCCTAACGGCTATGGCGGTGCTATCGAATTTATTGTTGGTATAGATAATGATTTTAAAATCACAGGAATAAAGATTGTTAATATGTCTGAAACTCCGGGTCTTGGTGCAAAAGCAGGCGAAGAAAAATTTTCTTCTCAGTTTCCCGGAAAATACGCAAAAGATGGACTTTCTGTTATAAAAAGCGGCACACCGAAGGAGAATGAGATACTCGCAATTTCCGGTGCGACCGTTACGTCTTCTGCCATAAAAGAAGGCATAAATGCGGCAATTGAAGCGGTAAAAGGAGGTATAAGGAATGAAAGAATTCACTAAGGGATTAATTAAAGAAAATCCTACCTTCGTTCAGCTTCTTGGAATGTGTCCGACGCTTGCTGTTACAACGAGCGTTATAAACGCACTCGGTATGGGTCTTTCGGCTACTGCGGTATTAATCGCATCTAACGTGGTTATATCGCTTTTGCGAAAATTTATTCCAAATAAAATAAGAATTGCGTCTTATATTGTAGTTATTGCAGGCTTTGTGTCGGTTATTGAAATGCTCCTTTCGGCATTTTTGCCTGAAATTTCAAAGGCACTCGGCGTATTTATCCCTTTAATCGTTGTAAACTGTATAATTTTAGCACGTGCAGAAGCCTTCGCTTCAAAAAATACAGTAGGAGCGTCTGCTCTTGACGGTCTTGGTATGGGTCTTGGCTTTACGATGGCACTTACCTTAATCGGTGCAATTCGTGAGCTTTTGGGCGCAGGCTCACTTTTGGGAATTAACGTTTTAGGAAGCGGTTTTATGCCTGCTACCATATTAATTTTGCCTCCCGGAGCATTTTTGGTGCTTGGAATAATTTTAGGCGTAATTAATTTGATAAAAGCTAAAAAAGGAGGAGATAGCAAATGAGTTTAATTATAGAGCTTGTTCTCCTTTCGCTCGGTACAATCCTTGTAAATAACTTTGTGCTTGTTCAGTTTATGGGAATTTGTCCGTTTTTAGGAGTTTCCAGAAAGGTTTCCACAGCCTTTGGTATGAGTATGGCTGTAACCTTTGTTATGACGGTTGCATCGGGCGTAACCTACCTTTTGCAGACCTACGTTTTAAACGTATTCCATATAGAGTATATGCAGACGGTTGCGTTTATTCTGGTAATTGCAGTTTTGGTGCAGTTCGTTGAAATGGTATTGGAAAAAATGATGCCTGCTTTATATAACGCTCTTGGTATCTACCTTCCGCTTATAACCACAAACTGCGCAGTTTTAGGTGTTGCAATTCTTAACATCACCAATGGTTATGACTTTATCCATTCAGTTACATACGGCTTTTCAGGCGGACTTTCATTTACTCTTGCAATTCTTTTATTTGCAGGCGTAAGGGAACGCTTAGAAACTGCCGATATCCCTGAGGCTTTAAAAGGTTTCCCGATTGCGCTTATTACGGCAGGACTCATTGCTATGGCGTTTTTGGGATTTCAGGGTCTTAAATTCTAAGGGAGGTAGAAGATATGAGCATTTTAATGCCTGTCCTTGTTTTAAGCATAATGGGTATACTTTTCGGTATTCTGCTTGGCGTTGCCGCAAAAGTTTTCCGTGTCGAAAAGGACGAAAGAATAGAAAAAATTGCTGAACTTCTTCCGGGAGCTAACTGCGGCGGTTGCGGATATGCAGGTTGTGCAGGCTTTGCAGAAGCCGTGGTGCGCGGTGAAGCAAAACCAAATGGTTGCCCCGGAACAAAGGACGAAAATATACAAAAAATTGCAGAAATTATGGGTGTTACCGTAAAAAGCGGTCCTAAAATGGTTGCAAGGGTGCTTTGTAAGGGCACTTGTGACAATGTAAGTCAAAAATGCACCTATGACGGAATTTCTGACTGCGTTGCCTCTAACCGCTACGGCGGCGGAGATAAGGCTTGCGAATATAGCTGCTGCGGTCTTGGAAGCTGTGTAAGCGTTTGCCGTTTTGGTGCAATCAAAATTGAAAACGGCGTTGCAGTAATTGATGAAGAAAAATGTACTGCGTGCGGAATGTGCGTAAAAACCTGTCCAAGAAAGGTTATAATCATACTTCCTAAGGATAAAAAAACCTACGTTGCCTGTAAGTCGAAAGAAAAAGGTGCGGCAATGAAGGATATCTGTAAGGCTGGCTGTATCGGCTGTAAGCTCTGCGAAAAAGCGTGCGAATATGATGCAATTTCAGTTAAAGATAATTTAGCCGAAATTGACTATGCAAAATGTACCGATTGCGGTGCTTGTGCAGAAAAATGTCCTAAAAAAGTTATAAATTATTAAAAAAATACCCCTCGAGTTAGAGTTTTAAATCAGCTAAACTTTAAAGCGAGGGGTTGTTTTTATGCATTTTTACCTAATCATACATAATTTGTGAGAGAATTTTACCCAAATCAAAAAATACCTCTTGACAAATGATTTAATTCATATATAATGGTTGCAAAGTCAAAAGTTTTTACAAAAATTAAACGTTCGGAGGGATACCGATATGGCTAAAAAAACTATTGATAACAAAGAGGCTTGTATTAAGAATTTTAATGAAAATAAGGGTAAACCCATAAAAATTCTGTTGGGATTTTATAAAGGCGAGGCTTTTACTCTTTTAAAGAGCACCTTTTTCTTAGCCTTGCAGAATTTGCCAGTATGGATTGTGCCCATAGTTACGGCAAACATCATAAATATCATTACATATCCTGAAAACAGAGCAGTTTCAGCGATTCTTTTAAATGCATTGGTTGCGTTTATGTGCATTGCGCAAAATTCCTGTTCTACCTTTATGGTTTCGCAGATTTACGATAAATTAACAAGAAGGATAGAGTATTCCCTGAGGAGCAGTATAATAGAGAAGCTTCAACAGCTTTCCATTATGTACCATAAAAATGTAAGCTCGGGAAAACTGCAGTCTAAAATTATGCGTGACTGCGAAAATGTTGAGGTTTTGCTTGCACAGTTGTTCAGAAACCTCTTTATTATCCTGACTAATGTAATCGTGGCAGTTTCAGTTACGGTAAGAAAAAGTCCTGTTGTAATATTGTTTTTTTTAGTGCTTGTTCCAGTTGAGCTTTTTATACTTAAATTCTTGCGAAAGGGAATAAAAAGACGAAATACAAATTTCAGAAGCGAAATTGAAAGAACGCAGTCGAACGTTTCTGAAATGATTGAGCTTATTCCTGTTGCACGTGCGCACGGTCTTCAGAAAAAAGAAACAAAAAAGATGGATGATAGACTCGACAGCGTTATGAATGCGGGCTATGTTTTAGATAAAACAAACAATTTCTTCTCGGCGTGTACGTGGGTTTTGATGGAGCTTTCACGCCTTGCGTGCCTTACCTTTACGGGCATTTTAGCATTTAAGGGCAAAATTTCGGTTGGCGAGGTTGTGCTTTATCAAACGTATTTCGGTCAGCTTGTGGGGTCTGTCAGCACACTTTTAAATATTTACCCTCAGCTTACTAAAGGTATGGAGTCAATTAATTCTATCGGCGAAATTCTTTATGAGGAAAATGTTGAAACAGATAACTCCATTCTTCCGCTCGGGGAAATGAAGGGTCAGGTTGAATTTCGTGACGTGTTTTATAAATATGCAGACGGTGAGAAGTGGATTTTAAAGAATTTTAACATCTCCGTAAAGCCGGGCGAAAGTATTGCCTTTGTTGGCGGTTCGGGTGCAGGAAAATCCACAATTTTAAACCTTTTAATCGGCTTTGACAGACCTCAGGAGGGTCAGGTTTTAATTGACCGCATAAATATGTTAAACCTTGATATGACAGAGTTTAGAAATCAGATTGCCGTTGTTCCGCAAAATACAATTCTTTTTGCAGGAACGCTAAGAGATAATATAACCTACGGTCTTGAAAACGTTACAGACAGCGAGGTAGAAGAGGTTTTAAAAAGTGTGGGTCTTGATGAACTTGTAAATGAAATGCCAAAAGGGATGCATACACAGCTTGGCGAACACGGCGGAAAGCTTTCAGGCGGTCAAAGGCAGAGAATTTCAATTGCAAGAGCACTACTTAGAAAACCAAAAATTATAATTTTTGATGAAGCAACATCTGCGCTTGATTCGGCATCTGAAAAGAAGGTTCAGGAAGCGGTTGATAATATGATGAAGCAATGCACCACGTTTTTGGTGGCGCACAGGCTCTCTACAATCAAAAACGCTGACAGAATAGCGGTTGTAAATCAGGGCACAATAACAGAAATAGGCTCATATGATGAGCTGATGGCGAAAAAAGGCGAGTTTTATATGCTTAAAAAGATGCAGGAGTAAAGAGCGGTTAAGTTTTAGTAAAGCATTTTTTGGCAGTATTGACAACAGTAGCTAAATTTGCTATAATGCAATCAAAATATATATAAAAGAGGTTTTATATGAACATTATTATAGTAGGCTGCGGAAAGGTAGGATATAAGCTGATTGAACAGCTTTCCTACGAGGAAGAACACGACATCACGATAATTGATACTAAAGATGAAGTGGTACAAGGTGCGGTTAACGATTATGATATTATGGGCGTTGCAGGAAGTGCAACAGATATTGATACCTTAAATGAGGCAGGGATTGATAAAGCAGATGTCTTAATTACTGTTGCAGGGTCTGATGAGCTTAACCTTATGATTTGCCTTATGGCTAAAAAGCTAAACAAAAACTGTCAGACGATTGCAAGGGTAAGAAAGCCCGAATATTTTAAGGCGATAAATTTAATTAAGGAAGAGCTTGGTCTTGCACTTGTAATTAATCCTGAGCTTACGGTGGCAAGTGAGATTGCGCGCGTGCTTCGTTTTCCGTCTGCAATTAAAATTGATACCTTTGCAAAAGGCAGAATTGAAATATTAAAGTTTGAAGTGCCCAAAGGAAATGTTTTAGACGGAATGAAGCTTTCAGATATGCCGTCTAAAATCGGTACTCACGTTTTAGTCTGCGGTGTTGAGCGTGGAGAAGAGGCGTTTATCCCCTCGGGTAATTTTGAAATAAAAGCGGGCGATTTAATAAGCATTGTCGCATCGATTAACGATGTTTCTCACTTCTTTAAAAAAATCGGAAATCGTACAAACAGGGTAAAGGATGCTTTAATTGTCGGCGGCGGAGATACGGCATATTACCTTGCAAATATGCTTATTCAAAGCGGTATTAATGTAAAAATTATTGAACAGAAGCAGGAAAGATGCGAGGAGCTTTTCCATCTGCTGCCAAAAGCTACGATAACCCACGGTGACGGAACTGATAACAAGCTTTTAATGGAGGAGGGGCTTGCAGAATTTGACTCTTTTATTTCGCTTACAAATATAGACGAAGAAAACGTTTTGCTTTCGCTTTACGCTAAAAGTCAGACGAATGGAAAAATTGTAACCAAAATAAACAGAATTGAATACGGCAACGTAATCGGAGAGCTTCAGCTCGGAACTACGATTTATCCCAAAAATATTACGGCGGAATACATCGTGCGTTTTGTGAGGGCGAAAAAAAATTCACTCGGCTCAAATATTGAAACAATGCATTTTATTTTAGACGGCAAAGCCGAAGCACTTGAGTTCCGTATTAAAGAAGGCTCGCCGATTTCAAATAAAAAGCTTTTAGATCTTGAGCTTAAGGAAAATATTCTTATTGCAAGCATTAACCGAGGCGGAAAGCCGATTATTCCGCGCGGTCAGGATATGATTTTAGCAGGTGATACAGTAATTGTTGTAACCTTAAAGGAAGGCTTTAAGGATATTAGCGACATTTTAAGGTAGAGGTAGAGTATGAATTATAAAATGATAGTTTATACACTCGGTTGGGTGCTGAAAATTGAGGCGGCAAGTATGGTTATTCCGCTTGTTTGCTCTTTGTGCTATAAAGAAACAAAAGATGTCTTTATGTTTTTACTCTGTATGGCACTTTGCGTAATTTTTGGCTCAGTTTTTTCGGCAGTTAAGCCAAAAAATAAGGCGATGTATGCAAAAGAAGGCTTTGTAACGGTTGCGTTTAGCTGGATAATGATGAGTTTATTTGGTGCGCTTCCGTTTTATTTGTCGGGAGCTATTCCAAATTTTATTGATGCTTTTTTTGAAACGGTATCGGGATTTACGACAACAGGTGCGTCTATCCTTACCGATGTTGAAGCGCTTTCTAAAGGCATGCTTATGTGGCGAAGCCTTACGCACTGGATTGGCGGTATGGGAGTTTTGGTCTTTTTGATGGCAATTCTTCCGCTTTCGGGAAACGGAAATCTCTTCCTTTTAAGAGCAGAAAGCCCCGGCCCGTCAGTGTCTAAGCTTGTGCCTAAAATTAAGTCTACGGCTAAAATTTTATATGGCATATATATCGCGTTTACAGCTTTACAGATTATGCTTATGTTTTTCGGAGGAATGAGCCTGTTTGACTCAATAACCCTTTCGTTCGGTACTGCCGGTACGGGCGGATTTGGGACAAGAAATTCATCTATTGCTGAATACAGTCCGTATATCCAATATGTTATTACGGTGTTTATGATATTATTCGGCGTAGATTTTTCGCTTTATCATGCTCTGTTTTTCGGCGAAAGAAAAGCGTTACTGAAATCAGAGGAATTAAGAGCGTATTTTGGCATAATTCTGCTTTCGATAGCGGCAATTTTTATAAATTCAAGAGGTGTATTTGCTACTGCAGAAGAAGCATTCAGGCATATTTCATTTTCTGTTGGTTCAATAATGACAACTACCGGTTATGCCACTACGGATTTTAATCTGTGGCCTGAATTTTCAAAGGTTATTTTGGTGCTTTTAATGTTTGTCGGAGCCTGCGCAGGAAGCACAGGCGGCGGTATAAAGGTTTCAAGAATGATAATTCTTTTTAAAAGCATTGCAAAGGAAATCAGAACAAGTGCGCATCCAAGAACAACTCTTAAAATAAAAATGAACGGAAGAACAGTAGAACACGAAACGGTGCGTGGCGTAAATGTGTTTATGGCGTCTTATGTCGTAATTTTCTTTGTTGCGATGCTTTTAATCAGCCTTGATAACTTTGATTTTACAACTAATTTTACCGCAATAGCCGCAACAATAAATAATATTGGTCCGGGTCTTAATATGGTAGGCCCTACGGGAAACTTTTCTGCTTTTTCAGGACTATCTAAGGTTGTTATGAGCTTTTGTATGCTGATAGGCAGACTCGAAATTTTCCCGATGCTGCTTTTGTTTAGTCCTTATACGTGGAAAAAGTAAGATTCTGTTTAATAAAAAATGGTGGTTTATTAAACCACCATTTTTTTATGTTAAATTATGCTTGATACTCAGGGTTAGAGAGCATATATAGCTCGTAGTATAATCCGTGTTTTTCGATTAATTCACTATGATTTCCCTGTTCTTCGATGCCGTTTTCGGTGAGTACCAGAATTTTATCGGCATTTCTTATGGTAGAAAGGCGATGAGCGATAGTAAACGTTGTTCTTCCCTTCGCAAGCTTTTCTAAGGACTGCTGGACTAAACGTTCGCTTTCGTTATCGAGGGCAGAGGTTGCTTCATCGAGTATTAAAATAGGGGGATTCTTTAAAAACAGTCTTGCAATTGAAATTCTTTGCTTTTGCCCGCCCGAAAGTTTTACGCCACGCTCGCCGACATAGGTATTATAGCCGTTTTCAAGAGCTGATATAAATTCGTGTGCCCCTGCCTTTTTAGCGGCATCAATAATTTCTTCCTTTGACGCACCCGGTTTTCCGTATTCAATATTTTCGTAAACCGTACCCGAAAAAAGATATACATCCTGCTGAACAACGCCAATATTTGAGCGAAGGCTTTCGAGCGTTATATCCTTTATATTTTTGCCGTCAATTAAAATTTCACCCTCGTTTATTTCGTAAAATCTCGGAATTAAACTGCAAAGCGTGCTTTTTCCGCCGCCTGATGGGCCTGCAAGCGCAATCGACTCACCTGGAGCAACTTTTAGGTTAATATTACAAAGTACCTCTCCGCTTTCCGAGGAATAGCCAAAGCTTACATGACGGAACTCAATTTCGCCCTTTGGATTATTTAAAGGCTCAGCGCCGGGCAGATTTTTTATGGTAACAGGAGTGTCTAAAACCTCGGAAAAACGCTCAACACCCGTCATTCCACGCTCAAACTGCTCGGTAAATTCCACGATTCTTCTGATTGAGGTAAGTAGCGTCGAAACATAGAGCATATACGCCATATATTCGGGGGCGGAGATTTTAGAGCGGAGCATAAAGAGCGCACCGCACACAACAACTGCTATGTACATAATGCCGTCAAAAATTCTCGTGGAGCTGTGAAAGCCTGCCATATAGTGATACATTTCTCTTTTTATGTCGAGGTACTTGTGATTGCCTTTTTTAAACTTTTCTTCTTCAATTTTTTCGTTTGCAAAGGATTTTACCACACGGATTCCCAAGAGGCTGTCTTCAATCTGAGCATTAAGCTCACCCACCTGAACTCTTGAACGCTTAAATGCACTGCGCATTAATTTTCTAAAATACATTGATGCTAAAATCATAAACGGAATTATTGCAAAAATGATGAGAGTAAGCCATACATTAAAGCCACAGAGGATTATAAACGAAACTATGATTTTAATTCCTGCAATAAAAAATTCCTCGGGGCAGTGATGCGCAAACTCGGTTACATCAAATAAGTCGCTCGTAATTCTCGACATAAGCTGACCTACTTTTGTGTTGTCATAATATGAATACGGAAGCTTTTGAAGATGCGCAAAAATGTCCTTTCTCATATCCGTTTCCATTTTTGTTCCCATAATGTGACCAACCGACTGCATATAATAGTTTGCAGTAGCGTCTATTATGCGCAAAACAAGATAAATCACGCCCACTTTTACAATAAGCGAAACAGACAAAGACTGTAAATCGTTTATTCCCTTATCTGTTAAAAATCTTATAATAAGAGGGAGCACCAGCTCGCATATTGTTGTTAGTGCCGCACAAAAAAGGTCAAAAATCATAGTTTTCCAATATTTTGTGTAATACGGCAAAAATCTTTTTAATAACTTTTTTGTTTTTTTCATTTAAACGTACATCTCCCCTGTAATTTTAACTTCGGTTTTGCCTAAGCTTGCCTCGGTAACTTCCTTTTTAAAACGCTCTAAAGAATCGTATTTTATATACGCTTTTATGGTAATATCTTCATTATATAAAATATCGTCTAAAATGTGTCCGCCGTTTTCAACTATGTAGCGGAGCTTGCCCAAAAGCTCGTATCCCGCTGTCATTTCTACGCCGTAGCAGTAGGTTTTTTCGACAATTTCCGCATCGTCAAGACCCATTTTAGCGGCTTTGGAATATGCTCTTACCAAGCCTCCTGCACCTAAAAGAGTTCCGCCAAAATAGCGGGTAACAACCACTACGCAGTCGGTTACATTTTCTTTTTTTAATACCTCGAGCGTCGGCATTCCTGCCGTTCCGCCCGGCTCACCGTCATCTGAAAAACGGGCTATGTTGTTTTCCTGCAAAATGTAGGCATAAACGTTGTGCGTCGCATCGTAGAATTTTGCCCGCATATCAGAAATGAAAAGCAGTGCCTCTTCTTCTGTTTTAACAGGCCGTGCGTGACCTATAAAGCGTGATTTTTTTTCAATCAGCTCCGCTTCGCCCTGATATTTTACAGTTCGGTAAGTAACTTTTTTGTTCATATACTTTTCGTAGCCTCTCTGTTAAGAATTGATAAATATATCTTGAATTATTCTGTATGTTAGTATATAATATTATCGTCGGGTTTTCCGATCGGGCAGGATTTCTTAGCGGTGTTAATACCGGCGGTTTAGCCATACTCCGAAAGGAGGTGGTTGTTATGATAAAATACATATTAAGAATTTTATTTCTGACTATCGTGTTTTTAATAACATTTGCTATAAAAGCAGAATAACCGCCCTCTGCTAAAGTTGCGGTTATTCTAAAACGTATTCTTTGGCACGACTGTTTGAAATCTTGCCTTTTTCTATAAATTATTATATCCCTTTTTACTTTTTTTGTCAATACAAAAAAAGAATAAATCAAAAGCAATTACTCTATGATATAATCTTTTAATCTTCTGTAATTTTCTGCGCTGACCTTTACCTCAATTTCAGTTCCTTCTGCGGTATAGTTTTCGCTTTCGACGTTTCCTTCTGTGTGAAGCTCGGAAAGAATTGTGCCTTTATTATATGGAATAAGCATTTTTACCTTTTTAAGCTTTCCGGGGGTGATGTTATCGAGAATTTCAAGCAGTTTATCTAAGCCCTCACCCGTTTTTGCGCTAATATAAACAGTATGCTCAGCCCTTTTTATTTCGTTTGCGACGCCTCCGCTAAGAAGCTCTGCCTTGTTAAAGGCGCAAACTGTGGGTTTATCCACCGCACCAATGTCAGAAAGTGTGTTAAATACAACATCTAAGTGACTGTTTACCTCGTCAGAGGATGCATCTGCCACTATTAAAAGGCAATCGGAAAGAGCCGCTTCATCAAGAGTTGATTTAAAGGCTTTTATTAAGTGATGCGGAAGCTTTCTTATAAAGCCGACAGTATCTGCCATTAAAACGCTTCTTCCGTCGGGAAGAGTGAGCGCACGAAACAGAGGGTCAAGCGTTGCAAAAAGCTTGTCTTCAGCTAAAGCATCTGCACCTGTAAGCTTATTTAAAAGCGTTGATTTTCCTGCGTTAGTATATCCGACAACGGCAATAACAGGCGTTCCGTCTTTTTTTCTGCGCTCACGGATTAGCTCCCTGTGTTTTTCTATTTTTTCAAGCTCATCGGAAAGATGCGCAATTTTTCTTCTTATATGACGCCTGTCGGTTTCAAGCTTTGTTTCACCAGGGCCTCTTGTACCAATTCCTGCGCCGAGTCTTGACATAGATGAGCCAATTCCTGCAAGGCGGGGGAGCATATATTTTAGCTGAGCAAGCTCAACCTGAATTTTACCCTCGGCAGATAGCGCACGGGAGGCAAAAATATCTAAAATAAGCATACTCCTATCAATTACACGTACCTCTAATTCACGCTCGATGTTTCTTATCTGAATAGGGGATAGTTCATCATCAAAAATTACCATTGTAGCGCCAAGCTCGCTTGCCGCCATTTTTAATTCTTCAAGCTTACCTTCGCCTAAATAGGTTCCGCTTTCGGGGGATTCTCTGTTTTGAATAAGAGTTCCCACAACGACAGCGCCTGCAGTGTCGGCTAAGCGTGCGAGTTCTTCAATCGACTCCTCCGTTGTATCACAAAGAGGGTCGCCGCCTGTATGGACACCTGCTAAAATTGCATATTCAATTTCTTTTTTTGTTTCATTCATAAGAATTTCCCTTTCAAAAAAATTCGGTTATTGAGTTAAATTATGCACCCATTTTTTTGATACAAGTCTTGGTATTATGAAAAATGTTTTCGTAAATTCTTCAAGACCTACAAAAATTACCATTAAATAAAGAGGCAGGCGTAAAAACACACCGCAGATAATTGCCGCAGGTACGCCAATTGCCCACATACAAAACATTTCGGAATAAAAGGCGTATTTTGTGTCGCCGCCCGAGCGAAGTATTCCAAGAATTGTAACTGTGTTAAACGCTTTAAAGAGGACAACTAAACTCATACTTTTTAAAGTTTGCGTAATCAGCTCAACCGTTTCGGGTTTTACCGAGAAAATCATTGTAAAGAAAGGCGCAAACGCAAACATAATAAGCGCAACTGCCGCACCCCATATTACACAGATAAAAACGAAGCGGTTTGCATAATTTTTTGCAACCTTAATTAATTTTTGCCCAATTTTATGACCGATTATAACCGCACCTGCATTTCCAAAGCCAACTATCATCATAAGGAAAATATCCATAATGTTAACTGCCGCCTGATATGCCGCAAAACTGTCTGTGCCGAGGCGTGCATAGCAAAAATTATATATAACCGTTGCAAATGCCCACAAGGACTCATTAAAGGTAACAGGAAGCGAAACCTTTAAAATCTTTTTGGCAAACTCACGGCTAAAGCTAAACATTTTACTGAATTTAAGCACAAGCGGAGAGTCGGGCGAGAACACGTTTTTGGCGATTAAGAAAAGCTCAACCGCTCTTGCAACCAGCGTTGCAAGCGCCGCACCCTTTATTCCCATAAACGGGAAGCCGAATTTGCCGAAAATAAAGATATAGTTAAGTACAATGTTTATAAAGACGCAAAGTGCGCTTATTTTCATAGGAATAAGTGGTCTTCCTGTTCCTTTAAGACCTGATGACAAGCACATCGATGCAGGGAAGAGAAGATACGTAAACGAAACTATTCTAAGATAATCCGTTCCGAGCAAAACCACCTCTTCGCTTTCTGAAAATACTCCCAAAATTTGCGAGGGGAAGATTTGCACAAGTAAAAAAACAATGAATGCAACGCTCATACACAAGCATCCGCAAAAGCCGATTGTTTTATTTATACTGTCTGAGTCACGCTTGCCCCAAAACTGCGGAATAAACACCGTTGTGCCGCCTAAAAGACCTATAACCGTTAACGTAAACAGGAAAAACATCTGATTTGCACAGCCTGCCGCCGCAATATTTTCCTCGCCGAGACGTCCGAGCATAAAAGTGTCTACCAAATTTAAACACGAGGTTATAACGTTTTGCGCAATCATTGGAATTGATACGATTGCAAGCTTTTTTAAAAAATATCTGTCTTTGATTGATAATGCCATTTTTTTCTCCTTAAATTTAGTTTGTTGCCGCGCTCATACCTGCTAAATAGCCTGTCGAAAAGGCAATCTGCAGGTTAAATCCGCCTGTGTACGCATCAACATCTATTACCTCGCCTGCAAAATATAGCCCCTGTATTAGCTTTGACTCCATAGTTTTAGGGTTAATTTCACGCACATTTACGCCGCCCGAGGTAATTATAGCCTCAGATACGGGTCTTTTTTCAGTAAGAGTAAGCGTAAATCCCTTTAAAAGCGATAAAAGAGCCATACGCTCAGGCTTGGTTATAAGATTTACCTTTTTGCGTTCATCAATTCCCGATAATTTCACGATAACAGGAATTAATTTTGAGGGAAGCAAATCCCCGAGTGAATTTATAAAATCCTTGTTTTTATTTTCGCCAAAATCACGAAGCAAGCGATTATCAAGAGTTTTTTCATCGAGTGCAGGCTTTAAATCTATTTTTAATGTATATTTTTTTTCACCTAAATCGGAAAGCCTTGAGCTTGCGCTTAAAATAACAGGACCTGATACGCCGTAGTGCGTAAAAATCATTTCACCAAAATCGGAATAAACCACTTTTTTATTTTCGTTTAAAACGGAAATGCCGATATTCTTTAGAGAAAGCCCCATTAAGTCTTTTACGAAAGGCTCTTCGGCAACCATCGGCACGAGTGATGCTTTAGGCTCAATAATTTGGTGCCCCAAGGCTTTAGCAAATAGAAATCCATCACCTGTTGACCCCGTCTGCGGATAGCTTACGCCGCCTGTTGCGATTATTACTTTTTGCGCTTCAATTATTTTGCCGTCAGATAGCATTACCCCTGTTATCTTGCCGTTATTTTCTAAAATTTCCTTCACCTCGGCATTTACCGCACGCACGCCAAATTCCCTTAAATACTTTTTTATAGCGGCAATAACATCGTGCGCCTTATCGCTTACAGGGAAAACTCTTCCGCCACGCTCAACCTTTGTTTTTGTGCCGTATCGCTCAACCAAATCTATAATATCATAGTTTGAAAAAGCGTTAAATGCGCTGTATAAAAACCTCGGATTTGTAGGAATATTTTCCATTATTTCCCGCATTTCGGCAGAGTTTGTAAGATTGCATCTGCCCTTTCCCGTAATGCCGAGCTTTTTGCCGAGATAATTATTTTTTTCTATTAAAATAACGCTTGCGCCATTTTCTGCCGCACTGCCTGCCGCCAGCATCCCTGCAGCTCCGCCGCCGACTACCGCTACATTATATTTAAGCATAAAAAATCTCCATTTTCAAAATTTACATATTTTTTCATATTAAAGTATAACATAAAATATATTTTTTAACAAGGGCAGACTTTTATATTAATTAAATTTTAATAATACGTGAACAATCGCTTTAAAATATAAATAGGAGTTTTTGGAAGAAAAACAGAGAAAATAAGAGGAAATAATGTGCTATTTTGAAAAAACGACAATGCATAATATTTGCCAAAATATATAAAATTAAGTAATATATAATCTGTTAGCACTCTTGAAGTGCGAGTGCTAACAAAAACGAAGTAATAAAAACTTTAAACATATTATTTTAGGAGGAACCAGACTATGAACATCAAACCGTTAGGCGACAGAGTCGTTATTAAAATGGTTGAAACAGAAGAAACAACAAAAAGCGGAATTATCCTTACAGGAAGCGCAAAAGAAAAGCCTCAGATGGCAGAAGTTGTTGCAGTTGGCCCGGGTGGCATTGTTGACGGCAAAGAAGTTAAAATGGAAGTTAAAGTAGGCGACCGCGTAATTACAAGCAAGTACGCAGGTACTGAAATTAAATTTGACGGCATTGAATATACTATTTTAAAGCAGAGCGACGTTTTAGCCGTTGTAGAATAATTTAAAAAATCGATTTTTATTATAGTTTAGGAGGAAATTCATCATGGCAAAGGAAATTTTGTACGGAGAAGCTGCAAGACGTGCATTAGAAAAAGGCGTTGACCAGCTTGCAAATACAGTAAAGGTTACACTTGGTCCTAAGGGAAGAAACGTAGTACTTGATAAAAAATTCGGCGCTCCCTTAATTACAAATGACGGTGTTACAATTGCAAAGGAAATCGAGCTTGACGACCCATTTGAAAATATGGGTGCTCAGCTTGTAAAAGAAGTTGCAACTAAAACAAACGATGTTGCAGGTGACGGTACAACAACCGCTACACTTCTTGCTCAGGCTTTAATTCATGAAGGTATGAGAAACGTAGCAGCAGGCGCAAACCCGATGATACTCAGAAAGGGTATTTCAAAAGCCGTAGACGCTGCAACAAACTTCATCGTTTCAAACAGCGAAAAGGTTAAAGGTAAAGAAGATATTGCACGTGTTGCTGCAAACTCTGCTGCAAACGAAAATATCGGTGAGCTTATAGCTGACGCTATGGAAAAGGTTTCAGCTGACGGCGTTATCACTGTTGAAGAGTCAAAAACTGCTGAAACATATTCAGAAGTTGTTGAAGGTATGCAGTTTGACCGTGGTTACATTTCACCTTACATGGTAACAGATACTGAAAAAATGGAAGCTGTTATTGATGATGCTTACATTTTAATTACAGATAAGAAGATTACAAACATTCAGGAAGTTTTGCCAGTGCTCGAGCAGATTGTTCAGCAGGGCAAAAAGCTTGTTATCATCGCTGAAGACATCGAGGGCGAAGCTCTTGCTACATTAATCGTAAATAAGCTCCGTGGAACCTTCGTTTGCGTAGCAGTTAAAGCTCCCGGCTTTGGTGACAGAAGAAAAGAAATGCTCAAAGATATCGCTATCTTAACAGGCGGTGAGGTTATTTCTGAAGAAATCGGTCTTTCACTTTCAGAAACACAGATTACTCAGCTTGGCCGTGCTAAACAGGTTAAGGTTCAGAAGGAAAACACAATTATCGTTGACGGCTTAGGCGACAGCGACGATATCAAGGCTCGTGTAGCTCAGATTAAGGCTCAGATTGAAGAAACAACTTCAGATTTTGACCGTGAAAAGCTTCAGGAGCGCTTAGCTAAACTTTCAGGCGGTGTAGCAGTTATTAAGGTTGGTGCTGCAACAGAAACCGAAATGAAAGAAATGAAGCTCCGTGTAGAAGACGCACTCGCAGCAACTCGTGCCGCTGTTGAAGAGGGTATTGTTCCCGGTGGTGTTACTTCTTACATCAATGCAATCGCAGCAGTTGAAAAATTACTCGCAGAAACTGAAGGCGACGAAAAGACAGGCGTTTCTATCGTGCTTAAAGCATTAGAAGCTCCCGTTCGTCAGATTGCAGCAAATGCAGGCCTTGAGGGCAGCGTAATTGTTGAAAATATTAAGAAAGCTGACGCTAAAATCGGCTTTAACGCTCTTACAGAAGAGTATGTTAATATGATTGATGCAGGTATCTTAGACCCTGCAAAAGTTACTCGTTCAGCTCTTCAGAACGCTGCAAGCGTAGCTTCTATGGTTCTCACCACAGAAAGCGTTGTAGCTTCTAAAAAAGAGCCTGAGGCTCCCGCACCGATGGGCGGAGGAATGCCCGGCGCAGGTATGGGATTCTAAAATGAATTAAAGAAGCTCTTCGGAGCTTCTTTTTTTGTGCAATGGTAGGTTTCAAGACACAATGATAGCGGAAAATAATAATATAAATTGGAATTTAACGTAGTGACTAATGGTTATGTTTGTAGGGGTCGGCATACCCAAGGGGGCAGACCCTCCTCGACGACCCGTTGAAATACGTATGATTTCAATGTAAAAGGGACGTCCGGGAGGCCGTCCCCTACGATATAACCGCAAATTTTTAGGCGTGATTGTAGGGAGTTGACATGCTCGCTTGCGTAGTATTTTTCGGGAGGGCGCTAAAGACCCTCCCCTACAATACAAATCATAACCGAAAGGTAAATTGGAATTTAACTGTCGGTTGGGCGTTGCCTCCCCTGTGTAAGGGGAGGTGGGTTTCGCAAAGCGAAACTCGGAGGGGTTGTTATTAAAATACGTTCGTTGACATAAAAACAACCCCTCAGTCACCTTTCGGTGACAGCTCCCCTTACACAGGGGAGCCTGTCGCTCTGCCAAACGGTACTGCGTTAAATTCCAATTTGTGTAATAACTAATGGTTGCTTTTAGTAGGGGAGGGTTTCCATGCCCTCCCGAAAAAGTCGGAGGAACGAGCAAGCCCGTTCCCTACAATAACGCCTAAAAATTTGCGGTTATATCGTAGGGGCGAATCATGATTCGCCCGCGGGAGCCCACAGAGAGGCTCCCCTACGTTTGCGACCAAACGGTACTACGCTAAATTCTAATTTAAACCTGTATTAACACCGATAAGTTTTTGTATGGTTGATTTTATCTAAATCAGTACACGTTGCAGAAGGTGCTCATATACTTACATATCAGCAAGGTATCCAAAAATATTAAATAAAACACTTGCCAAGTAAAAAAAATAAAGTTATAATAGAAATAACTGATAAATTTTGAGGAATGGTGAAAAATATGGATACAGAACTTAAAAAAGGCATAAAGGGCAGGCAGGAGATTGTAGTTGATGCATCTGTCAGCGCAAAAAAGGCGGCAAGCGGAGAAATGGATGTTTTCGGAACTCCTTTTGTGATTGCTCTTATGGAAAAAACTGCGGATGTAAGTGTAAGACCATACCTTCCTGAAACTTCGGCAACTGTTGGTACAGTTGTTAATATCTCTCATATGGCGGCAACTCCTATGGGAATGAAGGCTTGGGGCGAATCTGAGCTTTTAGAGGTTGACGGCAGACGCTTGGTTTTTAGCGTGGCAGTTTACGATGAGGTCGGAAAAGTAGCAGAGGGAACGCACGAAAGATTTATAATTGATAAGGAAAAATTTATGGCTAAAACTAATCAAAGGGGGAAAAATTAATGCTTACAGATATTGAAATAGCTCAGCAGGCGAAAATGAAGCCGATAACAGAGGTGGCTAAAAGCCTTGGAATAGATGAAGATGACCTTGAGCTTTACGGAAAATATAAAGCAAAGCTTTCAAGAGGTCTTTTTGAAAAATTAAAGGATAAAAAAGACGCAAAGCTTGTACTCGTTACGGCAATTAACCCCACTCCTGCAGGTGAGGGAAAAACTACAACAACGGTAGGCTTGGGACAGGCTATGGCAAAAATCGGCAAAAATGCGGTTATTGCCCTTCGTGAGCCTTCGCTCGGTCCTGTTATGGGCGTTAAAGGCGGAGCGGCAGGCGGAGGTTATGCGCAGGTTGTTCCTATGGAGGATATTAACCTTCACTTTACGGGTGATATGCACGCAATTACGGCGGCAAACAACCTTCTTTGCGCTATGGTGGACAACCACATAAAGCAGGGCAACGCTTTGGGAATTGATGTAAACCGCATCACCTTTAAGCGTGCTATGGATATGAATGACAGAAGCCTTAGAAATATTATTGTGGGTCTTGGCGGAAAAATAAACGGCGTGCCTCGTGAAGATGGCTTTATTATCACCGTTGCATCTGAAATTATGGCGATTTTATGCCTCAGCGCAAATATTTCTGATTTAAAGGAAAGACTTTCAAAGATAATCGTAGGTTACAGCGTAGATGGAAAAGAAATTCATGCAGGCGACTTAAAGGCAGAAGGAGCTATGGCAGCACTGCTTTCTGACGCTATTAAGCCTAACCTTGTGCAGACGCTTGATAACACACCTTGCCTTATGCACGGCGGTCCTTTTGCAAATATTGCTCACGGCTGTAACAGTATTCAGGCTACAAAAATTGCTTTAAAGCTTTCTGACTATGTAATTACCGAAGCAGGCTTTGGCGCTGACCTTGGTGCTGAAAAATTCTTTGACATCAAGTGCCGTTTGGCAGGTCTTAAACCTGAAGCTGTTGTTATTGTTGCAACTGTTCGTGCGCTTAAATATAACGGCGGTGTTAAAAAAGCGGACCTTGCGCAAGAAAATTTGGACGCTTTAAGCAAGGGAATTGTAAACCTTGGCAAGCACATTGAAAATATGCGCAAGTACGGCGTAAATGTTATTGTTGCGATAAATAAATTCCACACAGACACAGATGCGGAAATTGACTTTATTAAAAAATACTGCAACGATAACGGCGCAGATTTTGAGCTTTCCGAAGTTTTTGCAAAAGGCGGAGAGGGCGGTGTTGCGCTTGCACGCAAGCTTGTTGAAACCTTAGAAACCAAAGAAAGTAACTTTAAACCGCTTTATGAAGATGATTTGAGCATTAAAGATAAGATTTTAACCATTGTTCGTGAAATTTATGGTGGAAAAGATGTTATTTATTCTACTAAAGCTGAAAAGAAAATTGCAGATTTAGCAGGAACAGAATATGAAAAAATGCCTGTATGTATGGCAAAAACGCAGTATTCTCTTTCTGATGACCCGCTTCTTTTAGGTCGCCCCGAAGGCTTTACAGTTTCGGTTAAGGATATCGTTGTAAATGCAGGCGCAGGCTTTATCACTATATTAAACGGCGATATTATGACTATGCCCGGACTTCCAAAAGCTCCTGCGGCTGAAAATATTGATGTAGATGATAATGGCAATATAAGCGGATTATTCTAAAATTAAAAAAGATGATTAGAGATAGCTACTTTTCTCATTAAATAATAAGAACTGCTGAATTTCAGCAGTTCTTATTATTTTTTCATAACTTTCATAAGATTTAAAACGACTTCCTTTTGTTCGGGTGTGAGATATTTTCATTCCTTGCTGTAATTATTTTTGCAGAAGCTCGGCAGTGATTTTACCTAAAAGCTCGCAATTTTCTTCATAGCCTGCTGTAATTCCGCTGTTATGCTTGCGCAGAGCTGTTATCATATCGTTTACGAGTTGTTTTTGTTCGGTGGTTAAATTGTAAAGCGCAGCGCTTTCGCTTGGTTGCAGACCGCATAACTCATCAGCCGAAATTTCAAGAACGGTTGCGAGAGACCTTATATTTTCATATGGCGGAAAAACAAGGTTGCTTTCATATTTGCTTATTGTAGCTTCTGAAACATACACTTTATTCGCAAGCTGCTTTTGCGTCATTTTTCTTTTCTTGCGGATTTTCCTTAAATTCAAACCAAAATCAAACATTTTCTCACCTCAAAACTTTCTTATAAATAAATTATGATACAAAAAACTTGAAATATAAGAAAGTGTATGTTACAATAATATCGTATTATTCAAGTTATAGTAAATTAATGTTGAATAAAATTCAAGAAATTTAAAGAAGGAAGAAAAATGTCCGGTAATACTAATTTACATACAGCAAGCAAATCGAAAAATGATGAGTTTTACACGCAATTGTCTGATATTGAAAACGAGCTGAAGCATTACAGAGAGCAATTTTGCGACAAGGTTATTTTATGTAATTGTGATGACCCATATGAGAGTAATTTTTTTAAATATTTTGCGATGAATTTTAACTTTTTGAGAATAAAAAAGCTCATTGCTACATGTTATGCTACGTCACCTGTTTCAGGTAATGAAATTTCTTTTTTTGATATACCCGGATTTGACGGAAGCAGGGGAGCGAATGATGGCGATTCAGATAAAAAGCCTTATAAAATAGAGATTACAGAGGTCTGTGACTATAATGGGGATGGAGCGGTGGACTTAGCCGACGTTGAATATTTGCTGAAAAATGATAAAAACACCTTGTCTTTGCTTGAAGGCGACGGCGATTTCAGTAGTGACGAATGTACAGAGCTGTTAAAACAAGCAGATATTGTGGTAACAAATCCGCCGTTTTCTTTATTCAGAGAGTATATAGCAACATTGGTGAAATACGATAAAAAATTTATTGTAATAGGTAACACAAATGCTCTTACCTATAAAGAAATTTTTACATTAATAAAGGAAAACAGATTAAGAACAGGTTATACAAATTTTAATGTAGGTATGTATTTTTATGTGCCAGACTCTTGGGAAAAATATCACAAAATAGAAAACGGAAGAAAACTTGTTAGAGTGTCCACTTCTTGTTGGTTTACTAATATGGAAGTGAAAAAACATAAGGAAAACTTAATATTATTTAAGTACTACAACCCAGAAGATTATCCGAAATATGACAACTATGATGCTATAAATGTAAATACATATGTAGATATTCCCTGTGATTATGATGGAGTTATGGGTGTGCCTATAACATTTCTTGATAAATATAACCCAAATCAGTTTGAAATTGTAAAGTTCAGAAAAGGAAATGACGATAAAGACCTTAGTATAAACGGGAAGTGCCCGTATTTCAGAATACTTATAAAAAAGAAATGACATCTCAGGCAAAGCTTTTTTGCAATGCGTCTTATCTGCCCATGGATATGCGTATAATTTTAAGTGTTTTGTGGGCAGAAAGGTATGAAAAATAAAATGGAAATAAATCTTGTAAAGGTTCAAATCAGAGAATTGGTTCAGGATTTTAAAGATAGTAACGAGTGCGGAGTTGTAGGCTATGGCGGTATGTTAAATATTCGCCCTGCTTTTCAACGTGAATTTGTATATACAGGCAAGCAGAGAGAGGCAGTAATAACATCGGTTATGCGAAATTTTCCGTTAAACTCTATGTATTGGTCAACTACTGATAACGATAGCTTAGAGCTTTTAGACGGTCAGCAAAGAACTATGAGCATATGTCAGTATGTAAACGGTGATTTTTCGGTGAATAACAGATTTTTTCATAATCTGACCGAAAGTGAAAAAGAGCAAATTTTAAATTATGAACTGATGGTATATGTGTGTAAGGGTAACGACCTTGAAAAACTTGACTGGTTCAGAATTATAAACATAGGCGGTGAGAAACTTACTGAGCAGGAGCTGAGAAATGCGGTTTATACAGGTCCGTGGCTTACTGATGCCAAACGGTATTTCAGCAAAACAAACTGCCCTGCTTATACCTTGGCGAGTAAATATATGAAAGGCTCACCGATTCGGCAGGATTATCTGGAAACGGTTATTAAATGGCATTCATCAATTGTAGATATTTCGATTGAGGAATATATGGCTATTCGTCAAAAAGATACGAATGCATCTTCACTCTGGCTCTATTTTCAGGCGGTTATAGCGTGGGTAAAAACCATATTTACAAATTATCGCAAAGAGATGTCGGGCATAGAGTGGGGCTTGCTTTATAACAAGTATAGCGAACTTCCACTTGACCCGGAAAGAGTCGAAGAAGAAATTGTTTTACTTATGCAGGATGACGAGGTGCAAAACCATAAAGGAATTTATGAATACATTTTGAGCAGAAATGAAAAGTATTTGAATTTGCGTACGTTTACAGATAATGAAAAACGGAGAATGTACGAAAAGCAAGAGGGGATTTGCCCGCATTGCAGAAGGGAAAAACGACAAAAAACAAAGTGGGAGCTTAGCGAAATGGAAGCAGACCATATTACTCCGTGGTGCGAGGGCGGAAAAACCGTTGTAGAAAACGGGCAGATGCTTTGCAGAGAACATAACAGAAGAAAATCAAATAAATAATAAGTGCAGTTTTAACGTAAATGGAAAATATAAAAAGTTAAGAGGCACATTGCGCCTCTTAACTTTTTTCTAAAAATTTTAACAGTTTATTTTTTTCATTTTCTTTGGGGTTATCAATGACGTATAAAAGAGCATCATTTAGCGCCTTGCCTATTTCTTTGCCTGAAAGCCCCAAAGCGATTAAATCATTACCGTTTATCGCCAAATTTTTAACCGAAAACGGCTCTTTTTTTTCTTTTACCTCTTTATAAATTTTTAAAAGCTCATCGTAGACCGCAAAACGCTCCGAAACAAACTCGGGATTTTGCCCCTTTGCATCTGCAATTTTTAAATTAATAAGGTCACAAAAAATATCGTCACCAACGCAGAAAACCGCACGTTTTACGTATTTTGCACCGATTTTAATTTCTCTATCGTGGTGCTTAATAAGCCTTAAAACCTTATCTTTTGTGCTATTATCAAATTTAAGGCGAGTACAAATTTTATCGGCTAAACTTACGCTTACCTCGGCGTGACCTTTAAAATGGTCAACACCAAATTCGTCTGTGGTTTTCATTTCGGGCTTGCCCAAATCGTGAAAAAGTGCGGCATATCTTAAATGAAGCACGGGCGGAACGTTTTTTACAACGTGCATTGTGTGGTTTCCGACATCAAAGAGGTGGTATTTTATGTGTTGCTCAGTTTTAAAGCACGCAGAAAGCTCGGGGATAATACAGTCAAGCAGTCCTGTTTCAAAAAGCGTTAAAAAGATATCGGGGTTAGGCGAAAGAAGAATTTTATCAAGCTCTGTTTTAATGCGCTCGGCGCTTACATTTTTAATTAAATGAGCCTTGATTTTTATTGCATCAAGCGTTTTTTCTTCTATTTTAAAGCTGTGCTGAGCTGAAAAACGAACGGCACGCATCATACGAAGAGCATCTTCTGAAAATCTTGTTTTAGCATCGCCTACGCATCTTATAATTTTGCTTTCCAAGTCTTTTTTTCCGCCGAAAATGTCAATTAAGCCTCGTTCTTCGTTATACGCCATAGCGTTTACCGTAAAATCACGGCGGGAAAGGTCATCTTCTATGTTTTGCGCAAATGAAACGCTTTCGGGATGACGGCTGTCGGTGTATTTTCCGTCTGTGCGAAAGGTTGTAACCTCATAAGGAATACTGTCAATCAGCACAGTTACAGTTCCGTGCTTTATCCCTGTCGGCACAGTTTTTTTAAACAGAGCCATCACATTTTCGGGCTTTGCAGAGGTCGTAATGTCCCAATCGTCAGGCGTTTTTCCTAAAAGAGAGTCCCTTACGCATCCGCCGACTGCAAACGCTTTAAAACCATTTTCTTCCAAAGTATTTATTATATATTTTACATTTTCGGGCAAAATAAGCATTATATTCACCTTGTCTTTCATCATAAATTATAACAAATGTGTATTTTACTGTCAATAAAAACATACCTTGCAGAAATTGATGCGGTTAGGCTCAAAAGCAATCATTCACAGTTTTTTAATTTTAAATTCATTGACTAAAAAGTTCTGTTATGGTATACTATAAACTGTATATTTATGTTTGGATATATGATTTTTTAATATACAGTATTATGATTTTAGGAGTGACTAAACTTTGAAAAAGCTACTTGAAAAAATCATCGGAAGCTATTCTGACCGTGAGCTTAAAAGAATAAGGCCTATTGCAGATAAGGTAATGGCACTTGAAGAAAGCTTTTCGGCGCTTTCTGATAATGAGCTTAAAAATAAAACTGCAGAATTTAAGGAAAGACTCGCAGGCGGTGAGAGCTTGGATGACTTACTTCCCGAAGCCTTTGCAACGGTGCGAGAAGCATCATGGCGTGTTCTTGGAATGAAGCATTTTTATGTGCAGGTTATAGGCGGTATTGTTCTTCATCAGGGAAGAATTTCCGAAATGAAAACAGGTGAAGGTAAAACGCTCGTTTCAACCCTTCCTGCATACTTAAATGCTCTGACGGGAAAAGGTGTTCACATTGTTACGGTAAATGATTACCTTGCAAAACGTGACAGCGAGTGGATGGGTAAGGTTTTCCGCTTTTTAGGTCTTACGGTAGGTCTTATTATTCACGAAATCCCGCCGGAAGAGAGACAGGCTATGTATGATGCCGACATCACCTATGGTACAAACAACGAGTTTGGCTTTGACTATCTGCGTGATAATATGGTAATTTACAAAGAGCAGATGGTTCAGCGTGGTCATAACTATGCAATTGTCGATGAGGTTGACTCAATTTTAATAGATGAAGCAAGAACGCCTCTTATAATCAGCGGTGTGGGAGATAAATCAACAGAGCTTTACGGCTTAGCTGACCGCTTTGCAAAAACCTTAAAGGCATACCGTATCACAGAAGCAAACGATAAAGAATTAGATGATGATGTTGACGGCGACTACATTGTAGATGAAAAGGCGAACACCGCAACGCTCACAAAATCGGGCGTAGAAAAGGCGGAGCGTGCTTTTAATATTGAAAATTTATCAGACCCTGAAAATATGACAATTCAGCACCATATAAATCAGGCAATCCGTGCAAACGGAATAATGAAGCGTGATTCCGATTATGTGGTAAAAGACGGAGAGGTTATTATCGTTGACGAATTTACGGGTCGTATGATGCTCGGAAGACGTTATTCTGACGGTCTTCATCAGGCAATTGAAGCAAAAGAGGGCGTAAAGGTTGAGCGTGAGAGCAAAACGCTTGCTACAATTACTTTCCAGAACTATTTCAGGCTCTACGGAAAGCTTTCGGGTATGACGGGTACTGCTCAGACTGAAGAAACAGAATTTCAGGATATTTATAAGCTTGATGTTATCGTTATTCCTACAAATAAACCGCTTTTAAGACAGGATTATCCCGACTCGGTATATAAAACCGAAAAGGGAAAGCTTAATGCGGTGGTTAGCCAGGTTATAGAGTGTCACAAGAAAAATCAGCCTGTTTTGGTTGGTACTGTTACGATTGAAAAATCAGAGATTTTATCTGCAATGCTAAAGCGTCACGGAATTAAGCACGAGGTATTAAATGCTAAATTCCATGAAAAAGAAGCTGAAATTATCTCGCAGGCAGGTAAAGCAGGTGCGGTTACTATTGCAACCAATATGGCAGGCCGTGGTACTGATATTATGCTTGGCGGTAACCCTGAATTTATGGCAAAGCACGAAATGAAAAAAGAAGGTTTTTCAGACGAGCTTATAGTTGAAGCTACGGGCTTTGGCGATACTGATAATGAAGAAATCATTGAGGCAAGAAAAACATTTTCTTCTCTTTTGGCAAAGTTTAAAGAGCAGATTGCTCCCGAAGCTGAAGAGGTTAAAAATGCGGGCGGTCTATTTATAATCGGTACAGAGCGTCACGAATCAAGACGAATTGATAATCAGTTAAGGGGCCGTGCAGGCCGTCAGGGCGACCCTGGTGCGTCAAGATTTTATATTTCACTTGAAGATGATTTAATGCGTCTTTTCGGCTCTGACAGAATGACGGGCATTGTAAATGCCCTCGGTTTAGAGGAAGACCAGCCGATTGAGCACAATATGCTCTCAGGCGCAATTGAAAATGCACAAAAACGAGTTGAGGGCAGAAACTTCCAGATAAGAAAACACGTGCTTCAGTATGACGATGTTATGAATCAGCAACGTGAAATTATCTATGGTCAGCGTGGCAAGGTGCTCTCGGGCGAGGATATTAAGGATTATATTTTAAATATGATTTCTGACCTCGTAAAAAACATTATGGAAAGCTATGTCGGCGCAACCGATGTTCCTGAAAACTGGAATTTGGCAGGACTTTCGGAATTTTGCGAGTCTGTCTTTACTATAAATGACTTAGATTTTTCTTATGATGCCTTAAACCGTATGGATAAAGAGGATTTAGGAAAAATTATTTTAGATAAGGCTTTAGCGATTTATGCTGAAAAAGAGACAGAAGTCGGCGAAGAAAATATGCGTGAGCTTGAGCGTGTAATTCTTTTAAAGGTGGTTGACAGCAAGTGGATGGATCACATTGACGCTATGGACCAGCTCAGAAACGGCATCAATCTTCGTGCTTACGGTCAGCATGACCCTGTAATTGAGTATAAATTTGAAGGCTTTAATATGTTTGAGGAAATGATTGGTGCGATAAGAGAAGAAACTATAAAATATCTCTTCCACGCACGAATCGGTGCTCCCCCTGAGCGTGAACAGGTTGCAAAGCCGACAAATGCAGGCTTTGCAGGCGAAGAAACACCGAAAAAAACAGTAAAAAAAGCTGAAAAAATCGGCAGAAACGACCCCTGTCCCTGTGGCTCGGGCAAAAAATACAAAAAATGTTGCGGAGCAAACGAAGACTAATTTAAAAGACAATTTTTTTAAGGATGTGATAAAATGATAGAGTACGATCAGTACAGGCTCGATTTAGAAGCCATGAGTGATGCTATTATTGAATTGAGGGATTCACTTTAATATCGCTAAACTTGAAAGCGAAATAAAAGAGCTTGAAGAAAAATCTGCATCAGAGGAATTTTGGGCAGATATGGAAGGCTCGCAAAAGGTATTAAAGCAGTTAAAGGCTTTAAAAGCCAAAGTTGGCAGATATACAGGACTTTATAATGAGTGGGAGGATATGAAGGCTTTAGTTGAGCTTGCAAACGAAGAAGATGACGAAAGCTTGCTCGAGGAAGTAACGCAAGGGTTTAATACTCTTACCAAAAACCTCGAAACTCTTCGCTTGGAAACTCTTCTTTCAGGCAGCTATGACGCAAATAATGCAATCTTAGCGCTTCACGCAGGCGCAGGCGGAACAGAGGCTCAGGACTGGGCGCAGATGCTCCTTCGTATGTATCAAAGATGGGCAGAGCGTCATGGCTTCGGCGTTCAGACGCTTGACTTTTTGGCAGGCGATGAAGCAGGCGTAAAAAGCGTTACAATCTTAATTACGGGCGATAATGCTTACGGCTACTTAAAGTGCGAAAAGGGTGTGCACCGCTTAGTGCGTATTTCGCCGTTTGATGCTTCCGGCAGACGTCATACGTCTTTTGCTTCCCTTGATGTTATGCCTGAAATTGATGATGATATTGAGATTAATATTAATCCTGAGGATTTAAAAATTGATACCTACCGTGCATCAGGTGCAGGCGGTCAGCATATCAATAAAACTGACTCGGCAATCCGTATTACGCATATCCCGACAGGTGTTGTTGTTGCGTGCCAGACAGAGCGTTCTCAGCATCAGAACAAGGATAACGCTATGAAAATGCTTAAAGCAAAGCTTGTTGAAATGGCAGAGCGTGAGCAGAAAGAAAAAATTGAGGACTTAAAGGGCGATATGAAGGAAATCGCATGGGGAAGTCAGATAAGGTCATACGTTTTCCATCCTTATAACATGGTTAAAGATCACAGAACAAATTTTGAGGTGGGAAATATCGGCGCTGTTATGGATGGCGACTTAGATGGGTTTATTAATGAGTATTTAAAGGCTCAAAGTATGGGAACTTTAGAAACAAAATAAGAAAAAAATAATCCACTGTAAGCAAATTCTTACAGTGGATTATTTTTTGTATTTAATTATCTATCTTTTTTCCGTGATAGTAAACGTCAACTATTTTAAGCTTTTCATCTAAAACAACGAGGTTTGCATATTTTGAAACTGATATGCTTCCAAGCTCATTATCAATTCCGACTGCACGTGCAGGCGTAAGAGTTGCCATTTTTACGCACTTTTCAAGCGGTATTCCAAAGGAGTGTGCTGAAAGCACCATTTCATAAAGGTTATATGCGCTTCCTGCAAGTGTGCCGTCAGAAAGGCGTGCTTGAGAGTTTTTAACAAAAACTTCAAGTCCTCCAAGAGTGTAAACCCCGTCAGAAAGACCTGTCGCACGCATAGCGTCGCTTACTAAAACCATACGGTCTTCGCCGATTGTCTTATAAAGATTTCTCACAACCGACGGATGAACGTGAATCCCGTCTGAAATTATTTCGCAGAAAACATTATCATTTTCAAGTGCCGCACCTATTATTCCGGGGTCACGGTGAAGATATGGATTCATTGTGTTATAAAGATGTGTAACGTGCGTTGCGCCAAGCGAAAAAGCCTTTTTTGCCGTTTCGTAATCTGCCGCAGAATGACCGACAGATACCTTAATTCCCATTTTAACAATTTCAGGAATTTTTTCCATATTACCCGGGATTTCGGGAGCAACGGTGGTTATTTTTACGCTGTCCTTTATTTTTTCTAAAAGCTTTAAGTCAACCGGCTTAATTTTGCTTTCAACGTGTGCGCCTTTTTTTTCAGGTGATAAAAACGGACCTTCTAAGTTTATTCCGTCAGAGTCTTTTAAGCGCTCGCAAGCTGAAATAAGCTCCTCATCCGTTCCCGTAACAGTTCCGGGGAAAAAGGTGGTTACTCCGTTTTTCCTCATATATTTAGTCCATTTTTCAAGGTCAACATCAGAATCCATAGCGTCTGTTCCGACTGCTGCGTGCGAGTGAATATCGATAAATCCGGGAATAACGTACAATTTTCCATTTTCTGCGGGCGTTATTTGTTCAATTTTTTCGCCAAAAGTAAGGTTTGCATTTACAAACTTAAAATTGTCATTTAAAAGCTTTACATTTTTTAGTTCCATTTTTTGTCATCCTTTTTTTAAAATTTCCACACAAACTAAATTAATAAAGACTAAATTAAATATCCTCAGGAAGTTCAAACCAAAACGTTGAACCCTCGCCGGGTTTACTTTCTACGCCAAAATCTGCATTATGGGCAGTTAAAAAGGTTTTAACTATCGAAAGACCAATTCCTGTTCCGGCGGCTGCTCTGCTTCTTCCGTAAGAAGAGCGCCAGTAACGTTCCCATATGCGAGGGATTTCGTTTTCTTTAATTCCCTCGCCTGTATCAGTTACCGAAAAACGCACATTTTTTTCATGTTTTTTTATAGAGATGATAACCTTTTTATCCTCGCCTGTGTAATTTACAGCGTTATTTATGAGATTATGAATAACCTGACCGATTTTTGCCTCATCAGCGCAGACGAAAAAGGCAGAGGTATCGCAAAACTGAATACTGTAACCCTCTTTTTCGGCGAGCGAAGAAAATCGGTTTATTATGCTTTTTACGACATCTGTAATGTTAAAGCGGGTAAAATTATATTCATAAGTTCCGCTTTCTGCTTTAGATAAAGCTAAAATATCATCCACAAGAGCGGACATTTTATCAGCTTCGTCGATAATTACCTTAGTGTGAGCATCTCTTTTTTCTTTATTTTCGCCCGAGATATCACGAATCATTTCAGAATATGATTTTATAATTGTAAGAGGCGTTTTTAAATCGTGCGAAACGTTTGCAATGAGGTCACGGCGAAGGCTGTCTGTTTTTGAAAGCTCGCCTGTTGCAAAATTTAAGGTGTCCGAGAGGTGATTAATTTCAGTATATCCGCCTTTTTCAAATTTTACCTCATAATCTCCCTTAGCTAAGCGGTTTGCCGAGCTTGTTATTTTCACAAGCGGATTTGAAATGCGTTTTGCGATGAAATATGAGATTATAAAAGACAAAATAAGGAGTATTCCAGTAACTAACAGAAGCTGATTTTTTAAAACCTCGGTAGTTGAGCTAATGGGCGCAAGCGGTGCATAAACCATCAGGTAAAAATCATTTGATGAAGACGCTACTTTTGTTCCTGCAACGACCATTCGCATATTTGCACGCATATTTGTAGCGTAGCTTATAATGTCGCCCTTTTCTTTCTTTTTAAGAGCCTCAAAAAGCTCTTTATATTCACGGCTTTGCGGATGTGCAAAGCGGTTTGCGGCGGGATTGCCGCCGCCCAGCAAGGGGCGTGAGTTACTATCATAGAGCTGAATTATAACGCCGTTATTAAAGGCAGTTTGAAATAAAAACTCCTCGTAATTTTCTTCGTTATCGCTTTGCGATACATTTTTTATAATTTTGCGCACTTCGCTTATTTTCATTGATTCATAATAGGTGTTTAAGAATATAATCTGGAAAAGCCAGAGCATTACGAAAATAAATACGGAAAAAAGCGTAAAATACGACCACATTTTGAATTTAAGTCCCTTGGTGTCTATGAATTTACGCATTTTCATTCACCTCAAACTTATAGCCTAAGCTTCTTAAGGTCACGATATAGTCACGGTAAGCGCCTAAACTGTTTCTGAGCATTTTTATATGGGTATCAACTGTTCTGTCATCGCCGTAAAAATCGTAACCCCACACATCTGTAAGGAGCTTTTCACGGGATAGTGCAATATTTTTATTTCGTGCAAAGTAGAATAAAAGGTCATATTCTTTTGGCGTCATATCGGCTTTTTTGTCGTCAACGTAGACATTTCTTGCAGGAATGTCAATGTAAAGACCGCCAAATGTGTAGGTTTCGCTTTCTGTCTGGTGCGATTTTCCCTTTGAATTTCTTTTTATTATAACGTTAATTCTTGCCATAACCTCTTTTGGAGAAAACGGCTTTACAACGTAGTCATCAATTCCAATTTCAAAGCCAAAAAGCTTGTCATATTCTTCGCCTCGGGCAGACAGCATCAGCACAGGAACGTCTTTTAGCTTTTTTATTTCCTTGCAGGCGGAATAGCCGTCAAGCTTGGGCATCATTATGTCCAAAACCACAATATCAAAATCCTGAGTTTTGCAAAGATTTACGGCTTCCATACCGTCTTTTGCTTCATAAACCTCATATGAGCCTATAAATTCTGCATATTCTTTTAAAACGGTGCGTATTTTTTCTTCATCGTCTGCTATTAAGATTTTGTACATAAAGCTTTCGTCGCCTCCCTTTTATAGCTTAGGTTGTTTTTTGGGGCATTTTTTCTCGTTTTCTATAACCCTTGCCCTTCTTTTATAGTAAACCTCATTAGTTGTCTGCTTAACTAAAACTTCTACCGAGCAAAGCAAGTTGTGATTGCAATGACGGCACACGCAAGAGGCAACAAAGCGTTTGTTTTTTCTTACCCAAGGACCCTGACGCTGAACAAAACGCCCACATTCGGGACAACGCATCATAAATTCACGCTTGCTTACCATAGGATTTTGCAGGTCTGTAATATGAATACTTTTTGCGCCGACTGAAATTTTAGTAGCATCAACCGTAAATTTTTTAACTACCTGTGGGTCAAAGATTTTTGCAAAAACCTCGCCCGAGAGCTTAGCATCTACCAGCGCATCGTGTAGGGTATCTTCAAAATAGTGGATGTTAAGAGCGTCTAATGCCGTTGTAAGCCCGGGCTGATTGTTTATTTTAGGAAACAAAACAGACGCTACAATGCTTTGAAGGTCTGCAAACGAAGAAAGCCACGATAGATTTATGTCTTTATTATAATACTGACAATTGTTTTTCAAAACAATCGCATCATAGCTTCCCCAGGACATAAGCACCTTTTTAGAAGAGCCTAAAAACTTCCTGAATTCCTTTATGGCGCGCGAAAAGATAATCCCTTCTTTTAAAAGCTTTTCCATTGTTATGCCCGTAATGCTTTGCACAGTGGGGTCTAAAACTTTATATAAAGAGGGACGTATAAAACGATTAAAGGTATCAATTAATACGCCGTTTTCATTATATTTAACGGCGCCGATTTGAATTATTTCATCGGGGCAACGAGGCTTTAAGCGCCTTGCGTATCTGCTCCATTCCAAATCAAAAATAACGTACTCCATACCTTTTCCTTCCTTTAGTTAATAGTCCAAGAAATAGGTGAAAAACCGTTTCTTTCTAAAATAGTGTTGGTTTTTGAAAAGTGCTTGCACCCAAAAAAGCCACGGGAAGCCGAAAGCGGACTCGGGTGCGGTGCAATTAAAACATAATGATTTTTATTTGTAATTAAAGGAAGCTTTTCCTTTGCATTTGCGCCCCATAATAAAAATATCACAGGCTCTTTTCTTTCGTTTAAGGCAGATATAATCTTATCGGTAAAGGTTGTCCAGCCTATGTTTTTATGTGAGTTCGGCTGACCCTCAAGCACGGTAAGCGCTGTGTTTAAAAGCATTACGCCCTGCTTTGCCCAAGGGATAAGACAACCGCTTGAAGGTATACTAATTCCTAAATCCGAATTAAGCTCTTTATACATATTTTTAAGTGACGGCGGAGGCTCGACACCTTCCTGAACAGAAAAAGCAAGACCGTGCGCCTGACCCTCTCCGTGATATGGGTCCTGACCCAAAAGAAGCACCTTCACATCATGGTAAGATGTATATTTTAACGCATTAAAAATATTTTCCTTCTTTGGATATACGGTTTTAGTTTCGTATTCGCCGTCAATAAAATCCATAATTTTCTTAAAATAATCTTTTTCAATTTCTTCCTTTAGGATTTCATCCCAATCATTTCCGAAAATAACAATCCGCCCCTTAAAATTTATTTGTTGCCTGTATGCAAAAGCTTATTTACCTCTTCGACAAAGGTATTAACATCTGTAAACTGGCGGTAAACAGAGGCAAAGCGAACATATGCAACCTCGTCTACATCCTTTAATTTTTCCATAACCATTTCGCCGAGCATTTCAGTCGTAACCTCACGCTCTAAGAGGTTTTGCGCAGTGTTTTCTATTTCAGACACCATATGCTCCATCTGCGATGTCGAAACAGGTCTTTTTTCGCAGGCACGCATAATTCCGTTTAAAATTTTTGCACGGTCAAACATCTGGCGAGATTTATCTTTTTTGACAACCATAAGCGGTATGGTTTCAATCTTTTCATATGTAGTAAAGCGCTTACCGCAGGCAAGGCACTCACGTCTTCTGCGAATAGCTTCGCTTTCGTCAGTCGGGCGTGAGTCTACAACCTTACTTTCTTCGTATTCACAAAACGGACATTTCATATTTCTTCCTCCATAAATTTGTAAATATATTTTTTCTTTTCGTTAATTTCGTCTAATCTGTTTAAATATTCAAAAACATCCTTCATATTAAATATGCGCTCGGTTTTATTTTTGCCGACAAGCTTTGTTACAGCGCCAACGCCGACAGAAATTACCGTCTGAATTTCGCCCATCATCAAAATGTTATAAAGGCAGGGCGTGTCGCCCTTTTCCCAGCCGACATTTTCAAGATGCCCCAAAATATCACGCTGACGGTAAAGATAATATGGCTTATAGCCATTTTTTATAAGGCTTTCGTGGGAATAATCCGTCATATTTCCCACAATGCTTGCCATTTTATTTTCAAGCTCCTCCTGCTTTTTCTTAAGGTCAGCCGCACGCTTAATCGAAAGCGTATGAACGGTGATATTTTCAGGATTTAAAGCTAAAACCTCGTCTAAGGTATACTTAAAATCGTCTTCCGTTTCATCAGGAAGTCCTGTAATTGTGTCCATATTTATTTTAAAGTCAAATTTTCGGGCGATATTAAAAGCCTTATAAACCTGCTCTGTCGTGTGCTTTCTTCCGATTTTATCAAGCGTTTTTTGATTTAAGCTTTGCGGATTTATGCTGATTCTGTCCACTCCCAAAAGCGAAAGCGTATGTAGTTTAGATTCAGTCACCGTATCAGGTCTGCCTGCTTCTACCGTAAATTCACGAAGTGAGCTTCCGAAATTGTCATATACAGGCCCTAAAAGCTTTACAAGCTGTTCGGGATTTAAAGTAGTCGGCGTTCCTCCGCCAACATAGACGGTATCAACCAAAAGACCTAAGTCCTTTATGATTTTTGTAGTTTCAAAAAGCTCTTTTAAAAGCCCCTCTAAGTACGGCTCTACGTGCTTTGCCATGCGGTCTGTGCCCATTGAGAAAAATGAGCAGTAAGCGCATCTCGTAGGGCAAAACGGGATGCCGATATAAAGGCTTACGCTGTTTTTTCTTAGACTTTTTTTCTCGTTATACTCTTTTTTGCCCAAATAAAGCGACATTTTAGCACGAGTATCATCTACTTTTAAGTCGTTTTTTAAATGAAAAATAATTTCATCTTCGGTCATATTTTGTTCAAGCATTTGCCTTATCTGGTTTACAGGGCGGATGCCGTAAAGCTCTCCCCAAGGCTTTAAGTTCTTTTCTGTCATAAAGCACCTCGCAAGAGAGGATTATTTTGCTTTTCAAAGCCGATAGTGGTTTTTTCGCCGTGACCTGGATAGCACACAACATCATCATTTAAAGCAAAAAGCTTTTGGTTTACAGATTTTGAAAGGTCAGATAAATTCCCCGTTGGAAAATCATATCTTCCAAAGCTTAAATAAAAGAGCGTATCTCCTGAAAATAGCGTGTTACCCGATAGCAGACAAACACTTCCCGAGGTGTGACCGGGCGTGTGAATAACCTTAAATTCAAATTCTCCGCTTTTTAAAATTTCGCCATCAGAAAAGGTAAAATCAGGCTCTGCCTCTTTTTTTGCATCGCCAAAATATGCGCTTAGCGTTACAGACGGGTTTAAAAAGTTATCTTTTTCGCCCTCGAAAATACCGATTTTTGCGTTTGTTTCCGCTTTAATCCTGCTTGATGCGCCAATATGGTCATAGTGGCAATGAGTAAGCAAAATATATTTTACCTTGTAGCCGTTTTTTTTAATTTTTTCTAATAAAACATCAGCATCTGCGCCCGGGTCAATGACAAAAAGCTCGTTCATATCGCCTGCAAAATAGCAGTTTGTCCCCAAGTCGCCAACAACCGTAATATCTGTTATCATAGCTAAATTCCTTTTTAATTACTGTTTCGTTTTACATCAAAGACGCCCTGAACGCCCCTGAGTTTTTTGCAGATTGTGCTAATCTGCTCTTTTGAGTCGATTTCTATCGTAACATTAATTATCGCAACCAAATCACGAGTAGTCCTTGTATGCACCGAGGTGATAAGGATTTTAAGGTCAAAGAGAGTTTTGGTAATTTCAGCAAGCAGACCACGTCTGTCATTTGCAAGAATTTGAAGCTCGGATAAATATCCGCTTTCTTTTGGTGCTTCATCCTCCCAGAAAACCTTAATTAATCTCTTCTTTTCATTTTCATCATTAGGCTTTATGTTTGTGCAGTCTGCACGGTGTATGCTTACGCCTCTTCCACGTGTAATGTATCCCACGATGTTATCACCCGGAACAGGGTTACAGCAACGGGACAGGCGCACCAAGCAATTATCTATACCCTCTACAATAATTCCGTTTGCAGACTTATATCTTTTATGCGAGATTTCTAATGGATTTGTGCTTTCTTCAGCATTTTGCAAAGTTTCTGTCTGCTCATTTTTCTGAAGATTTTTATATTCTTCTTTAAGGCGGGCAACAACCTTATTTACTGAAAGACCGCCGTAGCCGACAGAGGCGTATAAATCGTCAATGGTAGATAGGGTATATTTTTTAAGGAGCGGCTCAACCCATTCGGGGCGGAGCATTTGGGAAACCGAGATGTTAAGCCTTTTAAGCTCACGATCAACCATTTCTTTTCCACGGATAATATTTTCTTCACGGCGCTCTTTTTTAAACCATTGGTTAATTTTTGACCTTGCCTGTGAGGTTTTACAGATTTTTAGCCAGTCACGGCTCGGACCGTGAACAGATGAAGACGTCATAACCTCAACGATATCGCCGTTTACAAGCGGAGTATCTAAGGTTGCAATTTTTCCGTTAATTTTAGCACCGCTCATCTTGCAGCCGATTGCGCTGTGAATCATAAACGCAAAGTCAATTGGAGTAGACCCTGCGGGCATATTGATAACGTCGCCTTTTGGGGTGAAAACAAAAACTTCATCGTTAAAAAGGTCAATTTTTAAGCTATTCATAAACTCGTCGTTATCAATCATTGTGCTTTGGATTTCTAAAATCTGACGAAGCCATGTAAGCTTATCATCAAGCTGCGATGAGCCTGAAACACCCTCTTTATATTTCCAGTGGGCAGCAATACCAAGCTCTGCTACCTTGTGCATTTCCCAAGTTCTGATTTGTATTTCAAACGGCGCACCGTTTGGACCGATAACTGTTGTGTGAAGCGATTGATACATATTCGGCTTAGGCATTGCAATATAGTCTTTAAATCTGCCCGGAATAGGGTAGTAAAGCTCATGCACCATACCGAGTACCGCATAGCAGTCCTTTACACTGTCAACAATCACACGAACGGCAAATAAATCATAAATTTCGTCAATACTCTTGTTTTGAGCAAACATTTTCTTAAATATACTGTAAAAATGCTTTGCTCTGCCCTTTACGTGTGCGGAAATTCCGAGCTCTGAAAGCTTTGATTTTAAAGTTTCTATTATACCATCAACATAATTCTGACGTTCTTTTTTCTTTTGGTTAATACTGTCTGAAATTTCCTTGTAAGCGATAGGGTCAATATAGCGAAGAGATAAATCCTCAAGCTCAATTTTCATATTGAGCATACCAAGGCGGTTAGCAAGAGCTGCATACACTTCAAGCGTTTCACGTGCTTTTTCCCTTTGCTTATCAGGGGGCATAGCGCCCATTGTACGCATATTGTGAAGACGGTCGGCAAGCTTGACTAAAATTACACGCACGTCTTTTGCCATCGCAAGAAACATTTTTCTTAAATTTTCAACCTGCTGGTCTTCTTTGGAATTATATTTGATTTTTGCAAGCTTCGTTACACCGTCAACAATATCTGCAACGTTTGCACCGAACTTTTCTTTAATATCATCTAATGTAAAGCTTGTGTCTTCAACAACATCGTGAAGAAGCGCACCAACTAAGGTGTCGCAGTCAAGCTCATATTCTGCTAAAATTTTTGCAACTGAAAGCGGATGGTAAAGATATGCTTCGCCCGAATTGCGGTTTTGCCCCTCATGAGCTTCTTTTGCTAAGAGGTAAGCCTTTTCGAGCTTTTCCGAATTAAAATTTTTGCTGTAAGAAAGTGCTTTTTCCTTTATTTCGTTAAACAGCGCATCGGTATTTAATAACTTTTCCACGCTCATTCCGCCTTTCTGCTCACCGATTTGTTTTTTCTCTTTTGCTGTGAGCCTGCAAAAAAGTATACTTTAATTTTCTGATTTTTTTATGTCCTTTAAAACAATCTGTGCCTGCTTTTCGCCCCTGAATTCATTAACAGAAATCGAAAAAGCAATATCAACTGAGTCACCCTGCGAAATATGCCGTGCTAAGCCACCTAAGCTAAAGCCTATTGCATCGGAAAAATTTTCTCCGTCTGATAAGATAAGCTTTAAATGCTTTCCGCCCTTTAACTGTCTTACTGAAACTGCCGTAAGATTTTTTGCGTAAAACACGGGGCAGGGGTTTCCCATACCATATGGCTCTAAAACCGACAGTCTTTCAATGGTTGAAAGATTTACGTATTTCGTGGGAAGCTCGGAGTCTATGTTTATTATAGGTATAAAATCCTCTAAAGTGAGGATATTTTTTGCATATTCATTAATTTTTTGTCTAAACTCTGAAATTTTATCGCTTTCAATTGAAAGACCTGCGGCAAGCTCGTGACCGCCGTATTTTAGCAGAAGCTCATGCATATTTTCAAGTGCCAAAAACAAGTTAAAGCCTTTTATGCTTCTGCCCGAGCCTTTTCCTGTGCCGTTTTCTGTGCTGATTAAAATTGTGGGTTTGCCGAATTTTTCAGAAATTTTAGATGCGACAATTCCGATAATTCCGTGATGCCAGCCGTCGTGCGGAAGCACTAAAACATAATCGTCTTCATATGTCGGGTCATTTTCAATCAAAAGCATTGCTTCATCTAAAATGCTCTGTTCATTTTCCTGACGCTGATGATTTTCGCATACAAGCATATCTGCATAAGTTTTTGCCGTTTTATCATCTGTTGAAAGCAAAAGCTCAACCGCAGTTTTCGGGTCGCCGATTCTGCCTGCAGCATTTATGCGAGGTGCAATCATAAAACCAACCGTTGTTGTGGTTATTCTGCTTTGCAGGGCGATGTCATCTGATGATATAATCGCCTTTACGCCCTTGTTTGCCGTATATGGAATCAGCTCTAAGCCTTTTTTTACAATTATTCGGTTTTCACCGATAAGCGGCATAACATCTGCTATCGTTCCTATTGCAACTAAGTCTAAATACTCATCATAAAGCTCTTTTAGGTGGTATTTGAGCATAAGCGTCATCGCCTGAAGCAGTTTAAAAACAACGCCTACGCCTGCAAGCTTTTTAAAAGGATAGGGGCAATCTGCCTGCTTGGGATTTACTATAACAAAAGCCTCGGGAAGATTGTCCTTACACTCGTGATGGTCTGTAATTATTACATCAATGCCAAGCTCTTTTGCCTTTTCAATTTCGGCATTTGCGGTTATTCCGCAGTCAACCGTTATGATAAGCGATGTAGCACGGGATGCAATTTTATCAATTGCTGCAGGGTTTATGCCATATCCTTCTTCTAACCTGTCGGGAATATAGTAGTCTGCATCTGCACCGTGCTTCCTTAGGAAGCTTACCAAAATTGCGGTTGACGTAATTCCGTCAACATCATAGTCGCCGTAAACCGTAATTTTTTCCTTATCTTTAATGGCGGAAAGTATTCTTTTTGCCGCCTTTTCCATACCGAGCATTAAAAACGGGTCTAAAAGAGAGTCTGTGTTTGGCTCTAAAAATCCTCCCACATCGTCTACATTACGATTTAAAATAATTGATGCCACAACGGGAGGGATATTAAATTCTGCACTTATATTTTTTATATTTTGAGGGGTGCTGCCGTTTTTTAGCAACACCCATTTTTTACGCTGCATTAAAGGAAAGCCCTCCGAAATTTTTATTTGTGTTTATTTTGCGACAAAACCAACCTTTTTGTATACCTTAGAAAGAGTTCTGTCTGCTAAACGGCTTGCAAAAGACGCACCGTTTGTATAAACCTCTTTAACATAGTCGGGGTTTTTGCCGAGGTCATTATATTTTTCCTGAATGGGTTTTAGCATACTTGCAACCGCTTCGCCTACTGCAAGCTTAAAGTCGCCATAGCCAAAGCCGGAAAATTCTTTTTCAGCTTCGGCAATTGTTTTTCCCGTAACTGCGCTATATATATCTAAAAGGTTAGAAATACCGGGTTTATCGGGGCTATAACGCACCTCGCTGTCAGAATCCGTAACCGCACGCTTGAATTTTTTGATGATTGTATCAGTCGGATCTAAAAGACTTATAAAACCGTTGGGGTTAGGGTCAGATTTTGACATTTTATTTTCAGGAGTAGACAGGCTCATAATTCTGCTGCCCGATTTTTGAATGTATGGCTCGGGGAGCGTAAATGTATCGCCATAAAAATGATTAAATCTTCCTGCGATATCTCTTGCAATCTCTAAATGCTGAAGCTGGTCATGACCTACGGGAACTAAGTCTGCTTTATAAAGCAGGATATCCGCTGCCATAAGTACAGGGTAGGTAAAAAGACCTGCATTTATGTTATCTGCGTGCTTTTGTGATTTATCCTTAAACTGCGTCATACGTGAAAGCTCGCCCATCTGGGTGTTACACGAAAGCACCCAACTAAGTTCTGCGTGCTGATGCACGTGCGACTGCAAAAAGAGGACTGATTTTTCGGGGTCAATGCCAACTGCCATAAAAAGCTTTAAAACATTTATGCTTCTCTCCCTTAAAACCTTTGGCTCCTGACGAACGGTTATTGTATGCAGGTCTGCCGCACAAAAAAGGCAGTTATAGTCATCCTGAAGTGCCACCCAGTTTTTAAGAGCACCTAAGTAATTTCCAAGTGTCGGCTCGCCAGACGGCTGCATTGCACTTAATATGATTTTTTTCTTTTCCGTGTTTTCCATTTGCTGAAATTCCTCCAAAAATTAGAATTTTGATTTCAAAAGGTCACCTAAAATAGAAATTCCCTTAATGATTTTTTCGTCAGGCATAGTAGAGTAGTTGAGTCTGAACGAATTAGAAGGAGCGTCTATATCTGTCATGAAGGTGTTACCGGGAACAAATGCAACCTTTTTTTCGATTGCTTCGCCCATAAGCTTTAAGGTATCTGTTCCCTCAGGTGTTGTTGCCCAGATAAAGATACCGCCGTCAGGGCGTGTATAGGTTACGCTTTTCGGGAAGCATTCATCCATACAGGAAAGCATAAGAGAGCATCTGTGGCTATAAATTTTTCTGCTGTTTTCGATTGATTCATCGATATTATACTCGGTTAAATATTTGTGTGCAATCATCTGTGCAAAAACGTTTGTATGAACGTCTGTTGCCTGCTTGCCAACTACTAATTTATCGATAATTCCGCGGTTTGCAACAACGTAAGCAAGACGAAGACCAGGCGAAAATACTTTAGAAAATGAGCCAACGTAAATAACGAGTCCGTCGGTATCTAATGCCTTTAATGTAGGCACGTCTTCGCCTGAAAAACGAAGCTCGCCGTATGGGTTATCCTCTAAAATTGTAACGTTATACTTTTTAGCGATAGAAAGTAATTCTTTTCTTCTTTCTAAAGTCATAGTAATACCTGACGGATTCTGGAAGGTAGGAATTGTATAAATAAGCTTGATATTTTTGTTTTCTGCAAGCGTTTTTTCCAAAACATCCATCTTCATACCGAATTCATCCATCGGAACGCCGTAGAGTTTAGCGTTATATGTACGGAAAGTGTTGAGTGAACCGATAAAGCTCGGTTCTTCGCAGATTACGCCGTCACCTTCGTTTAAAAGCACCTTTGCGGTTAAATCCATACCTTGCTGAGAGCCACTTACAACGATTAATTCGTCATCTTCTCTTTTTATGCCGAATTTATTAGTGAGTCTATCCCAAATAGCTTCACGAAGAGGCATATATCCTTCTGAAATTCCGTACTGCAGAGCAGTTATGGGGTCAGCAGATAAAATATCGTCACATATTTTTTTAATAGCGTCAACAGGAAAGCTCTCAGGAGCGGGCAAACCGCCTGCAAAGCTGATTACATCAGGTTTTCCTGCAACTTTAAAAATTTCTCTTATAGCAGAGGCTTTTACGCCCTTCATTTTTTCCGAAACTAAATTATCAAAATCTCTTAACATTTTTCTTCCGCCTTTCATATATAAAAATCATTATTTACTAAAAACTTAAATTTTTTCTCTTACCCTGAATTCTGCGCCGAGGCTTTCGGCAATTTTTTGGCATTCTTTGATATCTTCGGGCGATATTACATCAACCACCGTCATGAAAATGTGCGGTATGTACTTTTTAGCTTCACGTGTAAAATCTAAAATTTCATCAAAAGCGTCTTCACCGCAATCGGGGTGGCAAAGCTCGTTATAGCCTTTTTTATCCTTGTGGTTTAAGCTGATTGAAACTATGTCAACTAAGCCTGAAAGCTCTTTTGCAACATTTTTATTATGAAACCACGATGCTAAACCGTTTGTATTTACCCTGATTTTTACGTCTGTGTTTTCCTTTATAAATTTACAAATACCGACGGCTTCATCTATTTTAATGAGTGGCTCGCCGTATCCGCAAAGCACAACCTCGGGGTATTTTTTTACATCAAACCTTTTTAAATCGGTAATTATTTCATCGAGCGTCGGCTCTCTTTCAATCCAAAGGTCTGTGTTTTTATCTATTCCTTCATCATAATCTCTTATACAAAACTCGCAAGCATTCATGCATCGGTTTGTGAGATTTAAGTAGAGATTTCCGTATAATTCATAAAAAATAGTCATATTTATTCCTCGATATTAAAAAATCTTTTTGCGTTTTCTTTTGTAATTTTCGCAACATCATCAAAGGCCATATTTTTAATTTCTGCAATTTTTTGAGCGACATATTTGACGTTTGCAGGATTGTTTCTTTTTCCCCTCACAGGCTCGGGTGAAAGGTATGGTGAATCTGTTTCGATGAACATTTTTTCTATCGGAACAATTTCTGCCGCCTTTTGAAGATTTTTTGCGTTTTTAAAGGTAACAGAGCCTGAAAAAGAGATGTACCAGCCGAGATTTAAAAGAATTTCGGCACTCTCGGGGCTGCCCGAAAAGCAGTGCATAACACCTTTTTTTATGCCCGATTCCTTTATAATTTCTATACATTCGCCAATCGCATCACGGCAGTGAACGATAACGGGCATATCGGTTTTTTTCGCAAGCTCAAGCTGTTTTTTAAACCAATAGCGCTGAATATCCCGTGGTGAATTGTCATAGTAAAAATCAAGACCGATTTCGCCGAGCGCAACCACTTTTTTATGCGCAAGCATTTTTTCAAGCGTTATAAGGTCAGCTTCTGTCATATTTTCGCTGTCATGCGGGTGTACACCAACGGCAGCATATATAAAATCATATTTTTCAGCGAGTTTAATACTGTTTTCAGAGCTTTTCATATCCGCACCGACGTTTATGTATAGACTAACGCCCTCGTTTTTAAGGTTTTCTATACAAAAAACACGGTCTGAATCAAATTTTTCATCATCTAAATGAGCGTGTGAATCAAAAAGCATATTAAACATCTCCTCTTACGTCATCTATGAGGTTATCACCGTTATATGCACTAACTGCGAGTCTGTCGCAGCGCTCATTTTCAGGATGCCCTGCGTGCCCCTTTACCCAGTGAAGCTCAAAATTATGCTTATCTAAAAGATTAAGCAGTTTTTCCCAAAGGTCAACATTTTGCGCTTTTTCTGTTTTTGTTCTCATCCAGTTTTTAGCTTTCCAGCCGTAAACCCAGCCTTTTTCTATCGCATCAATTACGTATTTACTGTCGCTGTAAATATTTACGTTACAGGTTTCTTTAAGGCGAGAAAGCCCCGAGATAACTGCCAAAAGCTCCATTCGGTTATTTGTTGTCTGACGGTAACCTTGCGACAAAACAAGCTCTTTTCCCTTAAATTTTAAAATAGCGCCATAGCCGCCCGGGCCGGGATTGCCTGAGCATGCGCCGTCTGTATATAAATCTACTGTTTTAAGTGCAGGGTCAAAAATTTTAATCATTCCTTTAGCATTTCGTTAATTTTTTCCACTATTTTCGGGATTATAACATCAATCGGCTCATAGACTACGCACGCTGCGGCATTTTTATGACCGCCGCCGCCAAAGTGCGACGCAAGAAGTGACAAATCAAGTAAATCACGACCCCTGAAGCTGAGCTTTAAAGAGTCCTCTGTTTCGCCTGATTTTATGAGTATGCCGACTAACATCCCCTCAATGTTTGACACAATGTTTGGAAGCTCTTCTAAGTCCTCATAAGACAAATTAAACTCGTCTAAAAACTCCCGTCTTGCATCAAGCACCGAAATTTTGTCATTATAAATCTTTATCCTCTCGGCAACCGCACCCATAAACTTTAATTTTGAAAGCTTTGTGGTGTCGTAAATGACAGATGTTATTTTGCGGAAATCAAGCCCTTTTTCAATTAACTCTGCCGCAATTTTAAGCGTTTTTTCGCTTGTATTTGAGTATTTAAAATGTCCCGTATCTGTGGAAATACCCGTATAAATGCCTTGCATGGCTTCATACGGGATATTTTTAGAAAATTCTTTTGATAGTGTGTAAATAAGCTCACAGGTAGCTGCGGCTTCAGGCACAATGTAGGAAATATCGCAAAAGCTTGTATTTGACCTGTGGTGGTCGATACAAAGCAAAAGGGGAGCGGTCTTAAAGAGCGGCGCAAGAGTTCCAAGCCTTGCCGGAGCACCGCAGTCAAGTGCAAGAGCGCAATCCTCATCTAATGCAGCGTCGGGATTTCCGATTTTGTAGCCTGTATTTAGATATGAAAATTTTTCGGGCATAGTTTTTTCGAGGTAGATGTTTGCCTCTATCCCATACTGCTCTAAGATAGCTTTAGTCGCAAAAACAGAACCGATAGCGTCGCCGTCGGGATTAAGGTGTGTAAAAATCGCCACACTTTTTGAGTTTTTAAGTTTTTCTACTATGCGATAAAAATTCTCCATAAATACCTCTTTTTAATCTAAATTCTGAATTATTTCGTTTATGTGAGCACCGTGCTCAATCGAACTGTCAAGCTCAAAAATAAGCTCAGGAGAAACACGCAAGTTCACCCTGCGGCTTACCTCACGTCTTGCAAAGCCCGCTGCTGCCTTTAAACCCTTTAACGCTTCCTTTTTAACAGTTTCATCACCTAAAACACTTACATAAACCTTAGCATAGCGAAGGTCATTTGTAACATTTACCGCAACAACACTTGTCATAATCGGGACTCTTGGGTCTTTAAGCTCACGAATTACGCCTGCAAGCTCCCTTTTTACCTCTTCGTTTATTCTTATAATTCTGTTAGAAGCCATTGATTACTCCTTATTATAATTATTGAAATTTTTAACGGAAAACTGAAAATTAATGGGGTTGTTTAAAAAGTCGGTTGATTTTTTAAACAACCCCATCTAAGGGGATAGGGAAAAATCTTTGGAATTAGCAAACTGAGCCAAAGCGTTAGCTTTGGGTTACCCGACGGCGTACAATAGGTACGCCGAGTGGCGAAGTTTGCTGATAGCAAGAAAAGATTTATTGAAAAATCGCATAAGTCGATTTTTCAACCATAGTTATACGATTTTAAACAAAGGCACAACACGGTATATGGGCTTTGTTCTTTTCTTGCGTTCCGGAGATTTTTAACATCCCCGTCTTATTTTTCTACTTCTTTCATTTCAAACGCCTCAACAACATCGCCTTCTTTGATATCGTTGAATTTTTCGATAGAAAGACCGCACTCATAGCCTGAGTTAACTTCTTTTGCATCATCTTTAAAGCGTTTTAAGGATGCAAGAGCACCTTCGTGAACAACAATACCGTCACGAACAATTCTTACGCTTGCATTTCTTGAAATTGAGCCGTCTGTTACATAGCAGCCTGCAATTGTGCCGACGCCTGATACCTTAAAGGTCTGACGGATTTCAGCGTGACCTGTAACAACCTCTTTAAAGGTCGGGTCAAGCATACCACGCATAGCAGCTTCAATCTCTTCGATTGCATCATAAATTACACGGTAAAGTCTGATATCAACACCCTGACGCTCTGCACTTGCAGCAGCACCTGCATCGGGGCGAACGTTAAAGCCTACGATAATTGCATTAGATGCATATGCAAGCATTACGTCGGATTCTGAAATAGCACCAACTGCGCCGTGAATTGTTTTAACCTTAACTTCTTCGTTTGAAAGCTTTTCAAGTGACTGACGAACTGCTTCAACCGAGCCGTTAACGTCAGCTTTAATGATGATGTTAAGCTCTTTTTGATTACCCTCTTTAATTCTGTCAAAGAGGTCATCAAGAGTAACAGTTGTGTGAGCCTTAACAAGCTCATCCTTTTGCTTCTGTTTTCTCTGTTCTACAACAGTTTTAGCGAGCCTTTCGTCTTCTACTGCATAGAAAAGGTCGCCGCCTTCAGGAACTTCGCCAAGACCTGTGATTTCAACAGGAACAGAAGGACCTGCTTTTTTGATTTTCTTGCCTGTATCGTCTGTCATAGCACGAACGTGACCGACAGCCGTACCTGCAACGATTACATCGCCGACTTTGAGTGTTCCGTTCTGAACAAGCACAGTTGCAACAGGGCCACGTCCTTTGTCAAGACGAGCTTCAACTACTGTACCCTTAGCACGTCTGTTGGGGTTAGCTTTAAGGTCACGCATTTCAGAAACTAAGATAACCATCTCTAAGAGCGATTCTATATTAATTTTCTTTTTAGCAGAAACTTCAACGCAGATGGTATCGCCGCCCCAATCTTCGGGAACAAGACCGTATTCGGTTAATTCCTGCTTTATGCGGTCGGGGTTTGCGCCTTCTTTGTCGATTTTGTTAATTGCAACAACGATGCTAAGGTTAGCAGCTTTAGCGTGGTTAATAGCTTCAACCGTCTGCGGCATAATACCGTCATCTGCTGCTACAACTAATATTGCAACGTCTGTTACCTGAGCGCCACGGGCACGCATAGCAGTAAACGCTTCGTGACCTGGGGTATCTAAGAATGTGAGTTTTTTATCATTTATACGCACACGGTAAGCACCGATATGCTGAGTGATTCCGCCTGCTTCTGTATCTGTAACATTTGCACTTCTTATACTGTCTAAAAGTGAAGTCTTACCATGGTCAACGTGACCCATAACGACAACAACAGGAGGACGTGGCTGGAGCTCTTCTTCTGTGTCCTCACGGTCATCAAACAATATGTCTTCATTTGAGAGGATAATTTCTTTTTCAACCTTAACACCCAATTCTTCTGCAATGAGTGATGCGGTGTCAAAGTCAATATTTTGGTTAACGGTTGCCATAATACCGAGCATCATGAGCTTTTTAATGACCTCAGTTGCGGCGCATCCGATTTTCTGAGCAAGGTCACCAACTGTAATTTCATCAGGAACTTTAATCTGTTTAGGCTCTTTTTTAACCTTAACCTCTTTTTGAGGACGATTTTTTTCCTTGGTTACAGCCACGTTGTCTTTATGACGGTTCTGACCTTTTTTGAGCTTCTGCTTTTTAACTGCATCAGCATCGATATTTGTCTGGCTTACAAGCTCTTCTATCTTTTCGTCATCGATTTTATCGAGGTCAACAGTGCTTTGACGTGTATCAACGTGACGAACCTTTCTTTTAATAGGCTCTGCCATATCACGCAGTACGTCTTCGACGTCTTCCTGCACTAAAGGCGCACTTTCTGCTTCTTTCTTTTCTTTTTTGCCGCCTTTAGCCTTAGGAGTCGCACTTTCTTCCTTTTTAGCCTCTTTTTTAGCAGGTTTTTCCTCTTTTTCGGGTGCTTTTGGCGCAGTAACACCAAACACAGGTATTTCGTTTTTACCGTTAAACTCCTGCGTAAATGTTTCAAAAATGATATCAAGCTCCGTTTGCTCTAAAACACTCATATGGTTTTTTACAGCAATATCATATTTTGCTAAAAGCTCAATCAGCGCCTTGGAATTTGTTCCAAGCTCCTTTGCCAGTTCATGTACCCTCACCTTTGACATATAGCCACCTCCGAATTTTGACCTCAACATTCCTATGTATTTTTTAGTGCAAGAATGTATTTTTTACTAAATATAATTTTATATATTTTAAAGAAGCTTCTTTATTGCTTCTGAAAAGCCGCAGTCTAAAACCGTTACAACCGATTTTTCGCCGCCGCCTGTAAATTTACCTAAAAGCTCACGGGTTGCAAATATTTTATAATCCACTTCATAGTAATCTGCCATAGATGAAAATTTATCCATGGTATTTTCTGCACAGTCGCCTGCAATAAGCAACAGGTATGCCTCGCCAGATTTTACGGTTTTTTCAGCGAGTGCCGCACCTGACCTTGTTTTGTTTGCCCTTGTTGCAAGACCAAGTAAATTAAGCGCTTTATCCACGTTCAGTCCTCCATATTTTGCGAAAGCTTTAAAAGCTCTTCGTAAATTTCCTCAGGAACTGAGGTTTTAAAAGAGCGGTTAAACTGCTTTTTTGTGCAGGCAAGCTCAATACACTTGCGATTTGCGCACACATATGCGCCTCGTCCGTTTGCCTTTTTTGTTTCATCTATAAAAAAAGTATCGCCTGATTTTGTAACTTTAATCATTGTTTTTTGCGGAAAATGCTCACCGCAGGCAACACATTTTCTTTCGGGAATATGCTTAATCATAGTCCTCCACCTCTAAAATCAGTCGTTATCAGGCTTAATATCTATCTTCCAGCCTGTAAGACGGGCAGCAAGGCGCGCGTTCTGGCCTTCCTTGCCGATAGCAAGCGAAAGCTGATGTGCAGGAACTATAACTGCAGCGCTTTTTGCTTCTTCATCTGCCGTAACGCTTGATACCTCAGACGGACTGAGCGATGCTGCAACGTATTCTGCAGGATTTTCGCTGTATCTTATAATATCAATCTTTTCGCCGCCTAAAGCGTCGCAAATTATCTGAACACGAGCGCCCTTTGTTCCAACACAAGAGCCAACAGGGTCTAAGCCTTCAATTTCGGTATAAACCGCAATCTTTGTTCTTGAGCCTGCTTCTCTTGCAATAGCCTTAACTGTTACAGAGCCGTCACTAATTTCGGGAACCTCCTGCTCAAAAAGACGCTTAACAAGCCCCGGATGTGTACGGGAAAGTATTACCTCAGGGTTATTTGCCATCATTTTAACCTCTGAAACATAAAATCTCATACGGCTTCCGATTTCGTAGCGTTCGCCCTTTAACTGTTCATTTGCAGGAAGAAGAGCTTCGTCACCGTCATTTATTTTTACGATAACGTTTTTAGAGTCACGGCGAAGAATTACGCCTGAAACCATCTGATTTTCCTGGTCGGAATATGCATTAAAAAGATTATCTCTTTCTGCTTCTTTAATTCTTTGTACCACAACCTGCTTTGCAGTTTGTGCCGCAATTCTTCCGAAGTTTTTCGGTGTAACCTCAAAATCAATAAAGTCACCTACCGAGTAGCGTGCATCCTTTGCCTGAGCCTCAGCTATGCCGATTTGGCACAGAGCATCTTCAACCTCTTCTACAACCTCTTTTTGCTGGAATACACGGATATCGCCTTTTTCACGGTCAATTTTTACCACAACATTTTGTGCCTGACCGTAATTTTTCTTATAAGCGGCAAAAAGTGCCTGCTCAATAGTTTCTAAAATAACTTCCTTTTTTATATTCTTTTGTTTTTCGATTTCGTCCAACGCAAGAATAAAATCCTGATTCATTTTTTCTGACCCCTCCAAAATTTTTTAAAATTCAACTGTAAGTCTTACGCTTGATGCCTTTTCTTTAGGCAAAATCATTTCTTTATCATCTTCTGTTTTTAAAACCATCGCTCCGTCTTTAAAATCCAAAAGCAGAGCCGTAAATTCCTTAACGCCGTTTTCTGCTTTATAAAGCTTTACGTCAACCTTATGATTTAAAAACATTAAAAAATCCGAATCTCTTTTAAGTGCACGGTCAATCCCAGCCGAAGAAACCTCTAAAATATACGCCTGTTTAATCAAATCCTTTTTATCAAGCATTTCTTCTAAAGAACGGCTCACCTTTTCGCAGTCATCAATTGCGACACCGCCATCTTTGTCGATATAAACTCTTAAAACCTGGTCCTGACCTTCTTTTTTGTACTCAACATCCCAAACCGACACACCGTTTGCCTCGGCGATTGGCAGAGCAAGCTCAAAAACCGCATTTTCGGTAGCATTATATGCCATAATTACCTCCGTTTTACTGCAAAGCAAAGTGCCTTTGCCTAAATAATTGTGAAAGAGTGGGATAAAAAACCCACTCTTTCAACAAGAAATATTTAAGACCTATTTTATTTTAGCACAAAAGTGCCTTAATTGCAAGCTTTTTTTGTAAAATTTATCAATTATAGGTAAAAAAATAAAAATTTTTTCTACTTTTTATATATCTTAATCACTTTTTTTAATTTTATTCATAATTTTATAGTCTGTTAACAAATTTTTAATATTTTTATGTTATCATTACAATGTATGACTATGTACGCTTTGGTTTTGAAAGGATAATTACGTTATGAATATAAAAAAATATTTTGCGTCGCTTTTAGTGACAATTTTGGTTTTCGTTACCGTAACGGGCGGTGTATGGGTTGCCCGCTTTATGTTTGGAACAAGCCTTGCAGATGAAATTGCAAGTCTTCTTGATAAGCCTGTGGATAAACTTAATTTTCTTCTTTTGGGAACGGATAAGGGCGGTGCAAGAGCAGACGTTATTATGCTTGTTTCCTTTGACCCGAAGGAGCATACGGTTAAGGTTATGTCAATTCCTCGTGATACGAGGGTTGATGTAAACGGAAAAGGCAGATACGATAAAATTAACCACACCCTCGGATATAAAGAGGGCGAAAAAACGTTAATAAGCGCAGTTAAAAGAATTACGGGAATGCCGATAAATTACTATGCGCAGATAGATTTTGAAGGCTTTAGAAATGTAATTGATGCTGTTGACGGAGTTTATTTTGATTTGCCGATTAATATGAATTATGATGACCCGTATCAGGATTTACACATTCACTTAAACAAAGGCTATCAGCATTTTGACGGCAAAAAGGCAGAGGGTGTTGTGCGCTTTCGTGCAAGCTATGTAAATGGCGATGAGGGCAGAATTTCAATGCAACAGGACTTTTTAAAGGCTATTTTTGAGCAAAAGCTCACACCGCAGTACTTAGCCAAAGCTCCGCAGATAATTGATGAGGTTTATAAAAACGTTAAAACAAACTTTGCAGTAAGCGATGCTTTAAAATATGTTTCGAGCCTTAAAAAGCTTACAAGCGAGTCGCTTTCGACCTTTGAGCTTCCGGGTCATTCGCAGTATATGTACGGAATTTCGTATTATGTTTACGATAAAGCAAAGGTTGAAGAGCTTGTTTTGTACGAATTTGGCTACCCCGAAGATAAGGCGGCAGAGCTAAAAAAGGCGCAGGAGGCGCAAAATAGCACAACGAGTGCTGCAACTGAAAAATAAGGTGAAAAAATGAGTGTAACAGATGCTTTAAAAAAACATTTACAAAGGGAAAAAGCTTCCTTTCATATGCCGGGTCATAAAAATGGCGCGGCATTTTTTGGCTCGCCTTTATATAATGATATTTTTATGCTTGATACCACAGAGCTTGACGGCACAGACTGCCTTTGTGCGCCGACTGAGTTTTTAAAGACAGCGCAAAATCGTGCGGCGGAGTATTTCGGAGCAGACGAAGCTTTCTTTTTGGTTAACGGCTCAACGGGCGGAATTCTTTCGATGTTTTATGCCGCATTTAAAGAGGGCGACCGTGTAATTGTTGACAGAAATTGCCACAAAAGCGCAGTTTCGGCTATGATGCTTTCGGGCGTAATTCCCGTTTTTGTTACACCTGAAAAAGACGAAGAAAAATGCGTTTCAGGAAAAATAGACCCCAAAAAAATAGAAGAATTATTTAAAAAATACCCCGATACACGTGGCGTTTATATTACAAGTCCAAACTATTACGGAATTTGCTCGGATGTAAAAAAAATAGCCGAAATTGCGCATAGATTCGGCGCAGTTTTATTGGTTGACGAAGCGCATGGTGCGCATTTTCCGTTTTCTGAGCATTTTCCCGAAAATGCCGTATCTTGCGGTGCAGATATTGCGGTTACAAGCCTGCATAAAAGCCTTCCAAGTCCTAATCAAACTGCGCTTTTATGCAAAAAAGGGAACAGAATTTCTGATGACAGACTGAAAAATTCCGTTTTTATGTTCCAAACAACAAGTCCGTCATACATATTGCTTGCTTATGCTGATTTTGCAATCAGTATAGCAAAGGAAAAGGGCGAGGAGCTGACGAAAAAGCTAATCAGCTTAAAACAAGGCATAAAAAGCCTTAAAACCGATGACCCGTTTAAAATAATAATTTCTTTTAAGGAAAAAGGTTATTCGGGCGGTGAAATTGAGGAAATATTAAGAGAAAAATTCGGCATTTTCGCAGAGCTTTCCGACCACGTAAACGTGCTTTTAATGGCATCATGGGGAAATAGCGAAAAGGATTTTTCGCTTTTAAAAGAGGCGCTGGAATATATTGAAAATCTTCCCTGTAAAGAGCTTGTAACTCTTCCTTATCCCGATTTTTCGCAAGAGGTTGTCGCTTTGCCGCCTAAGGAAATCTTAAATAAGGAAACCGAAACGATTGATATACAAAATGCAAACGGAAAAATTTGTGCGCAGACAGTTGCCGCTTTTCCGCCGTGCATCCCCGTTTTGCTCCCGGGGGAGATTATAGAAAAAGAGCATATCAGATTTTTAAAAGATTTTAAAGGTAAAATTACAGGAATGACAGAAGGGAAAATTACTGTTATTAAATAATAAACTAAGCCGATATACTGCACAAACCGGTACAGATTTGCGGCTTAGTTTATTTTTTTAAACAAAAAAATAAACTAAGCCATATTTATGTTAAAAACTTAGACTTGACGAGCTTTTTTGCGTTTGATAAAATGAACTAAATTGATATTTTTAATATTTCAGGAGGTATTTTATGTTTATTGATATTCACGCACACGCATATTGGGAGCCTGTGCCATACGTTGCAAACTTTGCAACGCCTGAGCACTTAATTGAGGTTTATGATAAATACGGAATTGAAAAGGGAGTACTTCTTCCCGTTGTAAACTGCGAGGTTTACTTTCCGCAGTCGAATGAAGATATTTTAAATATGGCGGCAAAGTACCCCGACAGATTTATTCCGTACTGCAACATTGACCCGAGAGCAATGTCAAACTGTCCTGAAGCTCCGCTTGATAAAATTCTTCAGTATTATAAAGACAAGGGCTGTAAGGGAATAGGCGAAATTATGCCTAACTTAGAGGTTATGGACCCCATGGTGCAGAATTTGTTTCGCTGCGCAGAAAAAGTAGGTCTTCCTGTCGTTTTTGACGGCTCTGACCAAAAAAGAGGCGATTTCGGTCTTTATGATGACCCGGGGCTTCCTCAGCTTGAGCATACACTGCAGAGATTCCCTGAGCTTATAATTTTCGGTCACGGCCCTGTTTTCTGGACTGAAATTGCAAGACTTGAAACACCGGCAGAAAGAGCTTACATAATGAATCCCGATATAAGTCAGGTTGGAAGACTGCCTAATGGCCCGATTAAAGAAGAGGGCGTTGTTCCAAAGCTATTTAGACGCTACCCCAATCTTTACGGCGATTTATCCGACGGCACCTGTTACCGTGCAATCACACGTGACGAAGAATACGGACCTAAGTTTTTGGAAGAATTTCAGGATAGACTCTACTTCGGTACGGATTACTGCAGCTGCGGTATGGATTTACCTCTTACAAGAAAGTTAGTTGAGTGGAGAGATAACGGCAAAATCAGCGCTGGTGCATTTAACAAAATTGCAAGAGAAAACGCAATTAAGCTTTTGGACTTATAATTGGAGGAAGCAAAAATGTCAGTCACAAAAAATGATATAACCAAAGCGGTAAAAGAGCTTGGAATAAAAAACGGCGACACTATTTTGGTACATTCCTCTTTTAAAAGCTTAGGAGAAGTAGACGGCGGTGCAGAAACCGTAATTTGCGGTTTTTTAGATGCAATCGGCGAAGAGGGAACTTTGGTTTTCCCGACCTTTGTTCAAAAGGATTTTAAAAATGCTTATAAAACGTGGCATTTAGATAAAGAGTCAGACGTTGGCTACCTTACGAATTATTTCAGACTGCGCAAGGGGTCAAAACGAAGCGACCAGGCGACGCACTCTGTTGCGGCAAGCGGAAAAATGGCAGATGAGCTTACCAAAACGCACGGCCACACCTCAAAACGCTTCGGAAGTATGGGCGATACACCATTTGCGCCTGATTCCCCCTGGGAAAAAATGTACCAAAAAAACGCTAAAATCGTTATGCTTGGCGTAAGTCCGTTATACATAACATTTCGCCATTACGCAGAATATTGCTATATCGAAGAATGTTTAATTGCTCTTTCTAATAAAAAGGAATATGACGAAATGAAGGAAAGGCTTACCTCTTTTGGCAAAAAAGGCGTTTGGCCACACCTTCATAATGAGGTTTTGGCAGAGCTTTATAACGAAAAATACGGCGAAAAGAAATCTGTCTGCGGCGATGCCGAGCTTCTTTGCTTTAACGCAAAGGAATTTACTAACCTTGCGATGGAACATTTAAGAAACTACGACGAAAGAGTTTTAAGAAGAAACGATGAAGCGTGGGATACTGATGGCTGGATTGAGTGGACTGAAGATTATCGGAAAATAGTTAAATAGAAAAATAAGTAAATAAATAAAAATGCAGAGGCAAGCCTCTGCATTTTTATTTATCCCTAAAGATTAATACGTTTCTTTATTCATTCTTAAAAGTTTAGTATTTTGTCTGTGTTTAAGCGGAGTAACGCCCACTTGTTTTTTAAAGATATCATTAAAGCGTTGTTGGCTTGAAAAGCCGACAGAAAGTGCGATATCTGAAATTTTATTATCTGTATTTTCCAAAAGCTCCTTTGCGGTTTCGATTCTCACCTTTAAGATATAACTTTTGGGGCTGATTCCAAACTTATTTTTAAAAGAATGTGCAAAATAGCTATCGCTTAAATAGATATATTTTGCGACCTGAGAGAGCGTGAGTTCTTTTTGGTAGTTATTATCTATATATGTTTTTGCGATATTTAAAATTTCGGAAAGCTTTAAATTTCTGTTTTTTGCCGTTTGCTCCCATTCCTGCTTTAAGGTTCTTGAAAGCAGGACAAAAAGCTCCATAATAAGCAGACAGCTTAAAAAATCTCCCCAAATCTGATATTTCATTTGCTCACGCAGAATTTTATTCATAACGGGAACAATATCGTTCTTTTTGCCGAGTTTTAAGTATAAAAATGCACCTGTGTTATCGTCTTCGATGTATTCAATAAAATCGCTTAGCGAAATGTGGTTTACGTCCTCGTTTTTTTTGCTTTTAAAGCGGAAACGAAGCACTATAAACTCACAACTTTCGGATTTTATGATGAATTTATGCGTCTTGTCGGGCTTTATTATAATAATGGAATGAGGAACCATATTTACATCGATATTATCAACCTGAAAAGTGGTGTGGCCTTTTTAATATAAACCATTTCAAAGTGGTCGTGGCGGTTTGTCTTCATTTCCCAGTTTACATCGACAATTTTTTCAATTGTGTTCACAACAACGGGCATAAATGAAAGCTTTTCGACCAAATCATCCCAAGTTCGGGGGAGCTGATGTTCCATAGAAAACACCTCTTTTTTAATGAAAAATGTTATTTTTATACATTTTAACAGTTTTCGCTTGAAATGTCCATATCTTTTAATAAAAAACTGGACTTTTAGCGTAAATTTGTGTATAATATATTTTGGAAAGTTATGCGAGGAGGGAAAGTTTTGAGGCTTATTAAATTAAAGCAAGAAAACAGAATGTATCTGCTTTTATTTTTGCTTTGCATTTTTAAGTTTATGCTCTTTGGATTTTCGTATTTTCCCATACTTGATGACTTTATTCAGTATGACGGTTACAGAATGTACGGCGATTTAAAATACGTGTATTTTGGCATAGGAACTATCGCTACAAGACCCTTAGCATCGGTTTTAGACCCTCTTTTTTGGGGAGCGATGCCAAAGTGGATGGCGCTTTTCACTATAACCCTGTTTCACTATCTTTCGTGCGTGCTTTTTTACAAAACGGCAAAAGAGCTTGATATTTCTCTCGGTCCGATTTTTGGCGTTATTTACCTTTTAATGCCTGTTATGGCGGAAAGTACATACTGGCTTTCGGCGTCAACGAGGGTGGTTGCGGGGCTTTTGCTCTCGTCGGGCAGTTTTTACTTTTTGGCAAGGTTTATAAAAAACAACAAAAACGGTGAAATTTTCGGCTTTTGGATACTTAGCTTTTTATCCTGCGGATTTTACGAAACGGCGATTGCTTTTTCTTCGGCAGGCTTGTTTATTTTAATGCTTTACTTTCGCAAAAGGATTAGAAAAAAATGGGTTTTTGTAATTCCGTTTGCAAACTGTGCGGCATTTAGCGGAATATATGCGTCGCTTTCACGCATAGGCGCTATGGGCAGCCGCGCACAAGGGTTTGATATAGCTGAAATTTTTAAAACTGAAAAATTTGCGCAATTTTTTACTCAAACGGCTGAAATTTTTTCAAAAGGCTTTTTTGAGCTTACAAAAGCATCTTTTTCAAAAGGCTTAACAAGCCTTTTAAACGGCAGAGCGTATGGCGCACTGATATTTTTGTGTATTATAATTTTTTCGTGTGCGTGTGCGTTTAAACCGCAAAAAAGCGAGGGCAAAAAGCTTTCTGTTATGATTTTTGCAATTATTATGTTTTTTGTACCGCTTTTTGCATATTTTTTGCCGGGCGAAATGTGGCTTACGCTTAGAAGCTTTGGTTTTTCAGTTTTTGCGCTTGCACTTTTTTCAGAAAGGCTGATAAGCTGTGCTAAAAGTAAAATTGTTGCGGGCGTGCTTTGCGCATTTCTTAGCTTTACGTTTACAGTCGGCTCGGTTGGCGAGTATTGCACCTATAAAGAGGTAAGCGAGCAGGATGTAAAAATCTGCAAAGAAATAGTAAGTGTTTTAGATGAAAATGTTCTTTCGGGAGAAAAAGAGGCGGTTGTTATTTTAAAAAAAATCCCGGGGAGTGAGCATTTATTCTATAAAGACTTTGTAAAAAGCGTTTTTTATGAGGATTGGTCGCTGACGGGGGCAGCAAGAAGCGTTTCGGGAAATATTAAAATTAAAAAAATAACACCCGTAAGCGAAAAATCAGATTTTAATAAAGAAAACAAACAGATTATATATATAGATGAAAATTTTGACGTAAGAGGAGAGAAGTAAATTGGGCAAAATAAATATTTTAGGTGTTCATGTAGACGCAATTGATATGAACGAAGCGGTGGCAAAGGTAAAAGGTTTTTTGGAAAATGACGGCGCAAATGCGGTATTTACGCCAAATTCTGAAATAATGATGGCGGCATACCGTGATGAAAAATTTAAAGATATACTCAACTCGGCAGAAATGATAATTGCAGACGGCGTGGGAGTCGTGTATGCATCACGAATTTTAAAAAGACCGCTTCCTGAGCGAGTTGCAGGCTTTGATTTAGCGTGCAGGACACTTGAAGAAGTATCTGACGGAAGCAAAAGCGTGTACTTTTTTGGAGGAAAACCCGGTGTGTGCGAGCTTGCAATAGAAAACCTTAAAAAGAAGTACCCTGATTTATACGTTTCTGGCTTTTCTGACGGCTATTTTGACGATGAAAAGGAAAAGAAAATAATTGAAGACATTAAGGAGAAAAAGCCTGACATATTATTTGTCTGCCTTGGTGCACCAAAGCAGGAATTATGGATTTCAAAGCACAAAGACGAGCTTGGCGCAAAGGTTTTATTGGGAGTCGGCGGTACTCTTGATGTTTTGGCAGGAACTGCAAAAAGAGCACCTGTATTTTTCCAGAAAACAGGTCTTGAATGGCTTTACCGCCTGCTTAAACAGCCGAAAAGAATTGGCAGAATGCTTGACCTGCCGAAATTTGGCTTTACTGTACTGCTTAAAGGAAAAAAATTTCCACAGGAGGATTAAAAAATGCAAGAATTTAAATCAGGCTTTATCAGCATAATCGGAAGACCGAATGCGGGAAAATCAACGCTTATAAACGCTTTGGTAGGCGAAAAAATAGCGATTATTTCAGATAAACCCCAAACAACGAGGACAAATGCGCTTGGTATTTTAAATGACGAAAATATGCAGATTGTATTTACCGACACACCCGGTATTCACGTGCCCAAAACTAAGCTCGGCGAATATATGATGAAATCGGCAAACGAGGCAATGCGTGATGTCGATGCAATTATTTTAGTGGTTGAGCCTGTGGCTCAAATCGGCAGAACTGAAGAAAAAATCTTAGCCGAAATGAAAAAATCGGACATCCCCGTGGTTTTGGTTATAAATAAAATTGATACGATTGAAAACAAAGAAGAAATTCTTTCTGTGATTTTAGCATATACCAAGGAATATGACTTTGCGGCGGTTGTTCCGCTTTCTGCAAGAAAACGTGACGGAATAAACATTTTAAAAGAGGAGCTTTATAAGTTTATCGAGCCTGGTCCTAAATTTTATCCCGAGGATTATATAACAGACCAGCCCGAAAGGCAGATTGTTGCTGAAATTATAAGAGAAAAGCTTCTTCATACGCTTGACAAAGAAGTTCCGCACGGAATTGCAATCGAAATTTACAAAATGAAGGAAAAGGAAAACATTGTTGAAATTTCGGCAAATATTTTCTGCGAAAAACAGAGCCACAAGGGAATTATTATAGGCAAAAACGGCGAAATGCTCAAAAGCGTGGGAAGAAGAGCAAGAGAAGATGCCGAAAAAATGCTCGATAAAAAGGTTTTCTTAGAGCTTTGGGTAAAGGTGCAAAGCGACTGGAGAAACAAAAACAGCATAATTAAAGAGCTTGGCTACGAATTGTAATTTTGTGAAAAATTGCCTTTAAAATTTTTATATAAAAAACCCCTTTTATGCAAAAAATGATAGTGAAAATAAAAAAAGGGGGAAGAAAAAATGCAGGATTTTGCATGGGATTTATTTTTAAAGACAGGAAGCATTGAAAGCTACCTGTTATACAAAGAAATAACGGACAAAAAAACGGAGAGAGGAAATGGCATACGTAAGTTGTAACGGTGTCGTTTTAAAGCGCACCAAGGTGGGCGATAACGACGCAATTTTAACAGTTTTTACGGATAACTTAGGCGTAATTAAGGTTTCTGCCAAAGGGATTAAAAGTCTTAAAAACAAGTCCTTTGCAGGAGCATCGCTTTTTTCGTATTCATATTTTACGCTTCGACCTGCTAAAGATATGTATTATCTGGTTTCGGCGGAGCTTAAAATGAGCTTTTATAATTTATCAACCAATATTGAAAGACTTGCCTATGCTACGTATATTGCTGACATCACGGCTTACTGTTTTACTGAAAATCAGGCAGAACCCGAAGCGCTTGCGCTTCTTTTGAACACATTTTATCTGCTTGCAAACAAAAGCGGTGACGCAAGGCAGATAAAATGTGTTTACGAATTAAAACTGCTCTATTTTAGCGGTATAGGAATTGAGGCTAAGGTGTGCCTCGGTTGCGGCGCAGAAAAAGGTCTTTTATATTTTACAAATGAAGGCGGTGTGCTTTGCGCATCTTGCCATAAAAAATTTCCCGACAGCTTTAAAATTTCACAGGACGCACAAAAAGCAATTTTTTATATAACAAATGCAGAAAACAAAAAGGCTTTTTCATTTAAAGTGTCGGAGCGTGTTTTAGAAGAGCTTTTATATATAACAGAAGGGTTTTTTACAAAATATATAGATAAAAAATTCTACTCTCTTCATTACTTAAATACAATACTTGGAAAGGAATAAAAGAATGAGTCTTAATAAGATTTTAAAAAGAGTGCAAAAGCCTGCACGATATATTGGAAACGAGTACGGAAGCGTACATAAAAATTTAGAGGATATTTCGGTTAGGTTTGCTTTTTGCTTTCCTGATACCTACGAGGTGGGAATGAGCCATTTGGGTATGAAAATTCTTTACCACCTTTTAAATAACGAAAAAGATGTCTATTGTGAGCGTGTTTTTGCGCCTTGGGTGGATATGGAAGAGGAAATGCGAAAAGAAGGCTTAGAGCTTTTTTCTTTAGAAACAAAAACCCCATTAAAAGAGTTTGATATGGTGGGCTTTACTCTTCAGTATGAAATGAGCTATTCAAACATTTTAAATATGTTAGACCTTGCAAATATAACAAAGATAGCGACCGAAAGAGGCGAAAATGAGCCTTTTGTATGTGCAGGCGGACCTTGTGCATATAACCCCGAGCCGATTGCAGACTTTGTTGATTTCTTTATTTTAGGAGAGGGCGAAGAGGTAAACTTAGAGGTAATTGACGCTTACCGCAAGTGGAAGGGAAGCGGAAAAACAAGAAAAGAGTTCTTAGAAAGCCTGCTTTTAATTGAGGGAATTTATGTTCCGCAGTTTTATGACGCAGTCTATAATGAAGACGGCACAATAAAGGCTTTTACAAAAAATAATGAAAAAGCGCCCGATAAAATAAAAAAACGCATAATAAAGGATATGGACAGCATATTTTATCCTGAAGAGATAATTGTGCCTTTTATGGAAATTGTGCATGACCGCATAACGCTTGAGCTTTTCCGCGGATGTATCCGTGGTTGCCGTTTTTGTCAGGCGGGTATGATTTACCGCCCCGTAAGAGGAAGAAGTCCTGAGCGTCTTCTTGATTTGGCGGAAAAATTAATTAAAAATACAGGCTATGAAGAAATTTCGATGTCAAGCCTTTCTACGAGCGACTATCCCGAGCTTAAAAAGCTTACCGACGGACTTTTGGATTTAACCGAGAAGAAAAAAATAAGTCTTTCTCTTCCTTCGCTTCGCTTAGACAGCTTTTCTATGGAACTTATGCAAAAGGTTCAAAAGGTGAGAAAATCAGGTCTTACCTTTGCGCCCGAAGCAGGCACGCAGAGGCTAAGAGATGTAATAAATAAGGGAATTACGGAAGAAGATTTAATGACAGCGTCAACTACTGCTTTTGCAGGCGGTTACGGCGGGGTTAAGCTTTACTTTATGATTGGCTTGCCGACAGAAACCTTAGAAGATGTTGAAGGAATAAATGATTTGGCAAGAAAGGTTGTAGATTGCTACTATAATACGGATAAAGCAGTAAGAAACCGCAATTTAAAGGTAACGGTTTCAACATCAACCTTCGTTCCCAAGCCGTTTACGCCGTTTCAGTGGGCATCACAGGATAATATACCGACAGTGCGTGAAAAACAGGCGTTTTTAAAAGAAAAAATCCGTCACAAAAATATAAGCTACAACTGGCACGATGCCGAAACCTCAATTTTAGAGGGCGTTTTTGCGCGCGGTGACAGAAAGCTTTCTAAGGTGCTTTTAAAAGCACAGGAAAAAGGCGTGCGCTTTGACGGCTGGCAGGAATATTTTAACTATGATTTATGGATGGAAGCTTTTAATGAAGCAGGAGTTGACCCTGATTTTTATAATTTAAGAGAGCGTTCGTATGATGAAATTCTCCCCTGGGACCATATCGATGTGGGCGTTACTAAGAAATTCTTAGAAAATGAAAACGAAAAGGCTAAAAGGGGCGAAGTTACACCCAACTGCCGTGAAAAATGCTCAAATTGCGGTATTATAAAGGGATTTGGAGGTGGCCTTTGTGGTTAAGTACAGATTTAAGTTTACCAAAGAGGGCGATGCAAAATATGTGTCACAGCTTGACCTTGTGCGCCTTTTTACACGTGTTTTTAAAAGAGCAGAAATTGCTCTTACATATTCTCAAGGGTTTAATCCTCACCCTAAAATGTCAATCGGTCTTCCGCTTGGAATTGGCGTTACGAGCGAGTGCGAATTTTTAGATGCAGAGCTTGAGGAAAAAAATGACCCGATGGAAATTTTAAAAAAGCTGAATGCTTCTGCGCCTATCGGCATAAGATTTACAGCAATGCAGGAAATCTGCGAGTTTTCGCCTAAGGTAAAGGACGCCGAAAGTGCGATTTATACTGTAAAAACCGAAGGCGTTTTGCCAACGCAAAGCGAAATAGATGAATTTCTAAAAAGCGGAGAAATTAACGTTTTAAAGAAAACAAAAAGCGGAGAAAAAATGACGGATATCAGTCCTGACATTTTTGAAATAGAAAAAATGGGCGAAAATGAGCTTTTTATGCGACTTCGCTGCGCTCCTAACATAAATTTAAAGCCTGAAACCGTAGTTTTGGCTATGAATGAATTTATTGAAAACGCCGATATTACTGATTTTGACGTTCATCGCACAAGAATTTTAGACAGACTCGGAAGAGATTTTTCGTAGTTGTTAAATTTTTTGTAAAAACCTTGCGAAAAATGTAGAATAAAGTTATAATTGACACGTATAGAATTTTATATAGGGGTATTATAAATGGCACGAATTTTTCCGTCAATTAAAGAGTCGCTTTCATCGGTTTTGCCGATTGCGATTATAGTTTTAGTACTTTCTGTCACTTGCGTATCGCTTGACGCAGGTGTACTTGTTCTGTTTTTGTTTGGCACGCTTTTTTTGATTTTAGGAATGAGCTTTTTTACAGTAGGCTCATCAATATCAATGGAACCTTTAGGCGATGGTATTGGTAAAACGCTGAATAAAAACAATAAAATTGTAATTCCGCTATTTATATGCTTTATTCTCGGGTTTCTTATCACAGTGTCCGAGCCTGATTTACAGGTGCTTGCTGAACAAGTGCCCACTATACCGAATTTGATGCTTGTTACCTGCGTGGGAATAGGAGTAGGCGTGTTTTTGTGTATTACTCTTATAAGAAGCAAAAGGGAAATACCTTTAAGGACTTTACTTTTGATATTTTATGCTTTAATTATAGGTCTTGCGTTTTTTGCGCCGAATGAGTTTGTTGCCACCGCTTTTGATTCGGGCGGTGTTACAACGGGTCCTATTACCGTGCCTTTTATAATGGCTTTGGGTGCGGGTCTTGCCTCTGCTAAAAAGAGCAAGCACGCAGGCGAAAACAGCTTTGGTCTTGTTGCACTTTGCAGTATAGGACCTATTTTGTCTGTGCTTTTGCTCAGCATTTTTTATAAGCCGCAGCCTGCTTCATCTGCCTATGAAATAGCGGATATTTTAACTACAATTGATGCATTTAGACACTTTATGCACGCCTTGCCTGAATATGCAAAAGAGGTTATGGTAGCTTTTGTGCCGATTGTGATGCTATTTATTATTTTTCAGCTTATCACGAGGAGATTTCATATTCACAACATAATTAAAATGTCTGTGGGATTTATATATACTTATATTGGTCTTGTTATGTTCTTAACAGGTGCTAATGTAGGCTTTATGCCTGCGGGAAGGCTTATTGGTGCAAAAATCGCAGGCAGTACATTTCGTAATATGCTCATACCAATAGGTATGGTTATGGGTTATTTTGTTGTTTCGGCAGAGCCTGCCGTTCATTCGCTTAAAAGACAGGTCAGCGAAATCACAAATGGTGCGATACCTCAAAAATCAGTTGCCGTAGCTTTATCTGTCGGCGTTTCTGTTTCGGTGGGTATATCTATGCTGAGGGTGCTTACGGGTATTCCCATAATGCCGTTTTTAATCTTCGGTTATGCGGTATCGCTGATTATAAGCTTTTTTGTACCCCATATTTATACGGGTATTGCTTTTGACTCGGGTGGCGTTGCAAGCGGTCCTATGACATCTACATTTATGCTTCCGTTTGCTATGGGTGCGTGCGAGGCGATAGGCGGAAATGTTATGACAGACGCATTCGGAATTGTAGCGATGATTGCTATGACTCCTCTTATTACCATTCAGATTCTCGGCTTATATGAAAGAAGAAGACGCGCAAGAATGATTAAAAAGCTTCATACTGAAATCAGTATGATTAAAGACGATATTATTTTCTTTGATGAGGAGGGAAATGATAATGAGTAAACGCCCGATGCTTCTTTTGTCGATAGTTGAACGAGATAAAGGAAAAAAACTTATCAAAGAATTAGAAAATATTGATATAAAGGTGAATTTTCAGACAGTCGGATTTGGTACTGCTCCTACGGAAATGATGGATATATTCGGACTCGGCTCAAACGATAAGGATATTATTATCAGCCTTGGCGCAGAGAACGTAGTTAAAGACATAATGGCAAACTTCGGCACAAAATTTGTCAGCCATTCAAAATACGGCGGTCTTATGATAATTCTTAAAGTGTCTGCGGCAAACAGAATTCTGAGTGAAATATTAAGCTTTAATAATGATAAAATTACTGAAAAAGGAAATGGTGCTATGAAAAACGAATATCACAATAACTTAATTATTATATCAGTTAACGAAGGATATTCTGATGATGTAATGCAGGTTGCCAGAAAAGCGGGCGCAACAGGCGGTACTGTTATTAAAGGAAGACTTGCGGAAATAGAATGGTTTGCTGAAATGGGCAAAACAGACTTAGACGGCGAACGTGAAATTCTTTGCATCCTCGCACCTCTAAAAACAAGCAAACAGATTATGGATGATGTAAATAAGGAATTTGGATTAAACTCCGACGCAAACGGTATACTATTTGCAATCCCTACCGAAAAGGCTTATAAAATATAAATATGATGAAAAAATTATAGAGTCATTCAAAGGAAAAGTACCAATTATAACCTGTATTTGAATATAAAAGATTTGTAAATAGAAAGGATAAAGCATTATGGCAAGAAATAATCAAATAGAGGTAAAAGGAATAGACATTAGATTTAAAAAGATAAATCAGGACGAATATATATCTCTTACTGATATTGCTAAATATAAAAATCCTACTGATCCAAGATTCACGGTATATAACTGGTTGAGAAACAAGGAAACTTTAAGGTTTTTGTGTGTATGGGAAGAATTAAATAATCCGGATTTTAACCGTATCGAATTCGATACGGTTACAAAGGATGCTGGCACAAATGCATTTATGATTACTCCAAGTCAATGGATTGAGAAATTAAATGGTATTGGACTTACAGTTTCTGCAGGTAGATATAATAGTGGAGTATATGCACATCAGGACATCGCATTTGAATTTGCAAGTTGGATTTCAGCAGAGTTTAAACTCTATATTATTAAAGAATTACAAAGATTAAAGGCAGTTGAACAGAAAGAACTTGAATGGAGCGCAAAAAGAGAACTTGCCAAAGTTAATTATCGTATACATACAGATGCCATAAAAGAAAATATTGTTCCTAATTTGAGCGAGAAACAGCTTGCGTTTGTTTATGCTAATGAAGCAGATGTTTTAAATATGGCACTGTTCGGTAAAACGGCAAAAGATTGGAGAACAGAAAATCCTGATAAGAAAGGTAATATAAGAGATTACGCGACAATAGAGCAACTTTTGGTAATTGCTAATATGGAAAGTTTTAATGCAATACTTATAGAACAAGGTGTACATCAAAGAGAAAGACTTGTGCAACTCAATGCTATGGCGAAATCACAGCTTCGAGTTTTAGAAAATCAAAACACATTAAAATTGCTGAAAGAAGGAAAAAGATGATATACGATACATACTTATTTGATTTCGATGGTACTTTGGTGGATTCTATGCCATCATTTATTTCGGTAATGTTGAGAATTTTGGATGAAAATGGTATAAAATATAAAAATGACATTATAAAGATTATTACTCCGTTAGGATATGCTGGCACTGCTGCATATTTTAAAGAATTAGGTGTTACCTTATCTGAAGAAGAATTGCTGAAGCTGATGAATGAATATGCATATAATGAGTATGCATACAATATTCAGGCAAAAACAAATGTGGCTGAGGTTCTTAAAGAACTTAAAATCAGAGGAGCAGATCTTAACATCCTTACGGCAAGTCCCCACAGAGTACTTGATGTATGCTTGAAAAGACTTGGAATATTTGATATTTTTACTAATATATGGTCATGTGATGATTTCGGAAAAACGAAAGCGGATACGGAAATTTATAAAATGGCAGCTGAAAAGATAGGGAAACCTATTGGCGAAATATTATTTCTTGATGATAATTATAACGCTGATAAAACTGCAAAAGCAGCAGGTATGAAGGTGTGTGGTGTTTATGATTCATCTTCTGCTGATTACATAAACGATATAAAAAGTATTTCAGACTATTATATTTATGATTTTTCAGATTTACTCGATTTAAAAATGTGATGTTAGACATACGAAAATCGCGATTATTTAAAAGGAGAGATAAAAATGAAATTATCTGTTGAATTATACACACTTGCCCAAAGATTTGGTGATTTTAATGCCGTAGAGATAGCGAAGAAAGCAGGGTTTGATGCCATAGATTATTCGTATTATTATGATAAAGAATGTGACGATGTTTTAGGCGATGGCTATAAAGAATATGCACAAAAATTAAGAGAACATCTTGATGAAGTCGGTATACTCTGTAATCAGGCGCATGCACCGTTCACTTTTAAATATGGAATGGAAAAAAATATTTCTGAGCAGAAGTATCTTTGGATGGTACATGCTTTGGAATCTGCATCAATTCTTGGCGCAAGCAATATAGTAGTACATTCAATAACAGTTCCTGAAGGTGTAAATTTTGAAGAGTATAATATTGAATATTATAAAAGTTTTATTCCGTATTGTGAAAAATTTGGAATACATATAGCGGTAGAAAATTTGTTCGCTAGAGACACTAAAAGGAAAAGGTTAACCGGTAAACTGGGAAGCCCGGCAGAATTAAACAGCATAGTTGAAAAAATTAATTCTCCGTGGATTGTCGCTTGTGTGGATATTGGTCATGCCGCATTGACCGGATATGAACCTGAAGCTTTTATTAAGGGTATGAATCCGAATATCTTAAAAGCGTTGCATGTGCAGGATAATGACTATATTGATGACAGGCATATCTTGCCTTATACAGGAGAATTAAATTGGGAAGCAATTATGAGTTCTTTGAAAAAGGCAGATTATACCGGTGATTTGACTTTTGAAATTATTAAGTACTTAGACAGGTTCCCTGATGAACTTTTTTCAGAGGCATTGAAGTTTTCTGCTTTGGTTGGGAAACACCTCATTTCGATTTTTAATAAGTGATTTGTAAAGGATACACAAAGACGGGTCTGTTGTATTTTACTCGTGTCAAGTCTATAATAGTTAAAACACTTAGTTTTAAAAACAAACACATAACAGGAGAAGAAAATGGTAATTGATTTTCACACACATATTTTTCCTGATTTTTTAGCGGAAAAAACGATAAATCTTTTGTCCCAACGGGCAGGTATTCCTGCTTTTTCTATGGGAGATATAAAAACTACGCTTAGTTCTATGGATGAAGCGGGCGTTGATATTTCGGTAGTGCTTTCGATTGCGACGAACAAAAAACAGATGACAAACGTAAACAATTTTGCGATAGAGCTTAATAAAAATGAGCGTTTTGTTGCTTTTGGAAGCGTGCATCCCGACGGTGACTGGCAAAGTGAGCTGGACAGGCTTGCAGAAAGCGGCATAAAAGGCATAAAGCTTCATCCCGACTATCAGGATTTTTTTGTTGATGATACAAAAATGCGACCGATTTATGAATACATACTTAAAAAAGGGTTTATTTTATCCTTTCATTCGGGTCTTGATTTGGGACTTCCCGAGCCTATTCACTGTTGCCCAAAAAGAATAAAAAATACACTTTCTATGTTTCGTGGTGAAAAGGTTATTTTTGCGCATATGGTATCTATGAATGATTTTGAGGGAAATAAAGAGTTGGTTTGGGGCGAAGATGTCTATATTGATACCTCGGTTTTCCCATTTTATATGACAAAGGAGCAGTATAAAGAGGGGATTAAAATGCACAAAAGCGATAAGATTTTATTTGCAACCGACCTTCCGTGGAGCTCGCAAAAGGAAAGCGTTGTTGCGCTTTTAAATCTTGGCTTAGATAGTGCTTTAAATGAAAAAATCCTTTATAAAAATGCCAAAAAGCTTTTAAACATCTAAAAGGAGGGTTTCTTATGATGGATTGCAGAACTGCCGCTCTTAAAATCATTTATGATACGTTTGAAAATGACAGTTTTTTAAATATTGCATATAAAAACCTGACTGAAAAAGAGGGGTATAAGGGGAGAGATGCTTCCTTTATAAAAGAGCTTAGCTTTGGCACGGTTAAGCATAAAATTACCATTGACCACATAATTTTTCAGTTTGTAAATAATAAGAAAAAAATATCTCCGTATATTTTAAATATTTTAAGGCTCGGTGTTTATCAGCTTTTCTTTACTGATAAAATTCCGCAGTCTGCGGCGGTTAATGAATCTGTAAAGCTTGCGGCTAAATTTGGAAAAGGCGCAGAAAAAGGGTTTGTTAACGCAGTTTTAAGAAATATCCTGCGAGGCAAAATAAATATGCCAAAAAAAACGGACAAGGACTACCTTTCGGTTACCTATTCCTTTACGCCGTCTATGACGGGGGCGCTGAAAAAAGCCTATGGTGCTGATTTTGCCGAGGAAATTATGAAAGCGTCAAATGAGCCTGCCGAAATTTCGGTAAGAGTAAATTCGCTTAAAACAAACAGGGACGAGCTTATCAGCCTTTTAAATGAAAAGGGAATTGAGGCAGAGAAAAGTGAAAAAACACCGCACGGGATTAAGATATTAACGGGCGCAAACCTTCAAAACACCTCGCTTTATAAAAACGGGTATTTTACTGTGCAGGATACGGCATCTCAGCTTGCAGCTTTAGAGCTTTGTCCCAAAAAAGGTGAGTGCGTGTTAGACCTTTGCGCATCCCCAGGCGGAAAAACAACATATATGGCAGAGCTTATGAAAAATGAGGGTGTCATTTACGCCTATGACCTATACGAAAAGAGAATTAATTCTGTAAAAGAGGCGGCAGAGCGCCTTGGTCTTAGCATAATAAAATGTGAAGCACGCAACAGTACGGAGGTAATCGAAGAATTTTTAGGAAAAGCCGATAAAGTGCTTTTAGATGCGCCCTGCTCAGGCTGGGGCGTCATAAGGCGGAAACCCGACATTAAATATAAATCTGAAAACACGGATTATAAGGAGCTGACCTTGGTTCAAAAAGAATTAATCCGCACCGCTTCAAAATATTTAAAGCGGGGTGCAGAGCTTTTATATAGTACCTGCACGCTGAATAAAGGTGAAAACGAAAAAATCGTAGAAGGCTTTTTAAGCGAAAACGAAGATTTTGAGCTGATTTCTATGAAAACGTATTTTCCGAATACCGACGGCTTTGACGGTTTTTTCGTATCTAAAATCAGAAGAAAAACAGAGGAATAATTATGGTTGATTTAAAAAGTCTTACAATGGAGGAAATGAAAGCGTTTGTTTTGTCGCTTGGCGAAAAGCCTTTCCGTGCAAAACAAATCTTTAAGTGGGTCTATCGAGGAGCTGAAATCTGCGATATGACCGACCTTTCAAAAGATTTAAGAGAAAAGCTTTTAAAAAATGCCTGTGTGGGAAACATCCAAATCGAAGAAAGGCTTATTTCAAAAGACGGAACAAGAAAATATCTTTTTAAGCTTTCTGACGGCAACTTTATTGAAAGTGTTTTTATGAAATATAAGCACGGAAATACTATTTGCGTGTCCTCTCAGGCAGGGTGCGCAATGGGATGCAGATTTTGCGCCTCTACAATTGACGGTTTTTCAAGAAACCTAACCCCTTCTGAAATAATCGACCAGATTATGAAGACGGAAGAAGATACGGGCGAAAAAATTTCAAATATTGTTATGATGGGAATAGGCGAGCCACTTGCAAATTTTGAAAATGTTATAAAATTTTTAGAAAATGTAAACGCAGAAGACGGCTTAAATATAGGATATCGTCATATTTCATTATCTACGTGCGGATTAGCTGATAAGATAAGGGATTTAGCAGATATTAACATCCCCATAACGCTTTCAGTTTCGCTTCATTCGCCGTTTAATGAAAAGCGCTCGGATTTGATGCCTGTAAATAAAAAATTCCCTATCCCCGAGCTTATTTCGGCAATGCGATATTATTTAGAAAAAACGGGTAGACGAATCAGTATAGAATATGCTATGATAGAAGGGGAAAATGACACAAAGGAATGTGCAAATGAACTGGTAAGACTTTTTTCGGATATGCTTTGCCACGTGAATTTAATTCCTGTAAACAAGGTAAAGGAAAGAGATTATAAAAAAACAAGCGCAGATAAAATTGAAGCATTTAAAAATAAGCTTTGCCGCATGGGCTTAAATACTACGGTAAGGCGCTCGCTTGGAAGTGATATAAACGCTGCTTGCGGTCAGCTGAGGAAAAACCGTATGAATAATGAAAATTTAAGTGATTGAGGTGAAAAAAGTGGAGGTCGGAAGTTACACAGATATAGGAAAACAGAGAAACTTAAATGAAGATGACTACTACGTTTCGGACTATGTTTCGCGCTTAGAAGCGATATATGCCATGGTTGCTGACGGTATGGGCGGACATGCCGCAGGAGAGGTTGCAAGCAGTATGGCAATCCACGTTGCGTGCGACTATATTGAGGCAAATTTTGAAGAAGATAAAGGAGCTAAGGCAATTGAAGAGCTTTTAAAGGGAGCTGTGCTTTCTGCAAATAACGCAGTTTTTTCAAGCGCAGTTACAAAAGACGGTCTTTCGGGAATGGGAACGACGCTTACAATGTGCTTTATCTTTGGGAAAAACTTAACGGCGGCGCACATTGGCGACAGCAGAATGTATTTATTCAGGCAGGGAAAGCTATCCCAGCTTACTAAAGACCATTCGCTTGTGTCCGAGCTTGTTGAAAAGGGCAGTATCACAAAATATGAAGCCTTAAAGCATCCGCAGAAAAATGTAATAACGAGGGCGGTGGGGTCATCGGCTGAGGTTACGGCGGACATCATAAATTGTGAGCTTAAAGAGGGGGATATAATTCTCCTTTGCACCGACGGACTTACAAATGAGGTAACAGAAAGCGAAATAATAGAAATACTTAAAGAAAAAAATGTACTTATGGGTCATGCGCAAAGCTTGGTATTTCGCGCACTCGATAACGGCGGAAGAGATAACATAACCGCGGTTTTACTTAAAATATAAGGGGGTAGGAATATGAGTTCAGATTTAGTTATCGGCGGAAGATACGAAATAATCGAAGAAATAGGCAAGGGCGGTATGGCAGTTGTTTACAAAGCAAAATGTCAGGTTTTAAATCGCTATGTTGCTTTAAAAGTCCTGCGTCCTGAGTTCAGAGGCGACGCAGACTTCGTTGAAAGATTTAAAATAGAAGCGCAAAGCGCAGGCGGACTTTCGCATCCGAACATTGTGTCGATTTATGACGTTTGTCAGGAGGATGGTCTAAACTTTATTGTTATGGAATATGTTGAGGGCATCACCTTAAAGCAGTATATTGCACGCAATGGCGTGCTTGGCTGGAAGGAAGCGGTAGACTATGCGGCGCAAATCTGCGCAGGCTTAGAGCACGCTCATAAAAAGGGCATTGTGCATCGTGATATTAAGCCGCAAAATATTATTATAACCCGTGAGGGTACGGCAAAAATTACGGATTTTGGTATTGCTAAGGCAACAAATGCCGCAACTATTGAAATGGGAGCGTCAAATATGGGTTCTGTTCACTATTTCTCGCCCGAACAGGCTCGTGGCGGCTTTGTTGACTGCAAGTCAGACATTTATTCGCTTGGCGTAATCCTTTATGAGATGGTGACAGGCAAGGTTCCCTTTGACGGGGATAATTTGGTTACGATTGCAATGCAACATTTAGAAAATGCGCCAACTGCACCAACAAAATTAAATCCTGAAATCCCAGAGTCGCTCGAAACAATAATCGGAAGAGCGATGTGCAAGGAAAAAACAGGAAGATATGATGACGTTACAAAAATGCTCATCGACCTTAAAAAAGTTTATATAGGAACGCCTGTTAAGCTGTCAGAATCAGACGTAAGCGAAGATACTCTCTTTATTCCGCCTATTATGGAGGAAAGAAAGCCTAAAAAGACTGATGATGGCGATGAAAAACAAAAGCGCTTTGAACGTGAGATAATTATAGAGCCGACTTTAGACGGCAAAAAGAAGAAAAAACAAAAAGAGCCGAATCCAAAGGGCGATAAAATCAGCATTATAGCGGGAATTGTGACAGGGGTATTGCTTATTGCGCTTTTTGCGTTTGCGTTTAATTACATATTCTTAGGCGGAGGCGTGGGTGATATTGAAATTCCTGACCTTTCCGGCAAAACTATTGAAGAAGCAAATGAAATGATTAAAGAAACAAAGCTTACAATTGAAGTAAGCGGTGAAGAAAAAAGCGAAGAGTTTGATGTAGGCGAAATTATTTTCCAGGAGCCTGAAGCGAAAAAAATGGTTAAGGAAAACGCTAAAATTAAGGTTAAAATCAGCCTGGGCGGTGATGATGCGAAAATGCCTCAGCTTGCCACTATGGAAGAAGGCGAGGCTAAAAAGCTTTTAACTACGCTTAACATTAATTACACAGTAGCGCAGGAAGAAAGCGAGGATGTTCCCGAAGGATATGTTATAAGACAATATCCGTCAAACGGCACATCTATGAAAAAGTCTGATACCGCAACGATTTATGTAAGTAAGGGAAAAGCAGTAAAAACTGCAAAGGTACCGAGCTTAATCGGTATGACGGAAAGTGCGGCAAAAAGTATGCTTGAAAGCTTAAACCTTTCGCTTGGAAACGTTTATCATCAGGAAAGCACGAAGCCTGAGGGAACAGTTGCAAAACAGTCGCTTCCAGCTGATACCGAGGTTAAAGAGGGAACAACTGTGGATATAATAATAAGTAAAGGGGAGGCACCCGCAGTTTCGCCTGAGCCGAGCGAAGAGCCGTCTAACGGAGAAAATGCAGGTGAAGGCGCAGACGAGGATAACACACCGTCAATCAGGCCTGTTCCCAACACTCTTGAATAGGAGACATACATTTTTATGGAAGAAAAAAGCGGTAAAATTATAAAAGCCATCGGCGGATTTTACTATGTTAAAACGGATGAGGGCGTATTTTCCTGCAGGGCAAAAGGAAAATTCAGAAAAGATGGTCTATCTCCCTTAGTAGGCGATGATGCGCAGATTGCGGTTGTCGATAAAGAAAAATTAGTCGGCAATGTTGAAAAAATATTGCCGAGAAAAAGCGCATTCATCCGCCCGCCCGTTGCAAATATTGATATGCTTGTTATCACTATTTCGTCAAAAGAGCCGTCACCCGACCTTTTGCTTGCGGATAAATTGTCGGTTATTGCGCAAAAAGCAGGCGTAACTCCGTGCTTTTGCATAAATAAAACCGATTTAGACGAAGAAAAGGCGGAAGAAATCGCAGAAATTTACAGGTCTGCAGGCTTTATGGTTATAAAAACCTGTTTTACAAAAGGCGAGGGAATAGAAGAACTAAAAAAAGCTCTAAAAGGGAAAACCTGCGCCTTTGCAGGAAATTCAGGTGTTGGAAAGTCAAGCCTTTTAAGGCTTGTTACGGGTCGTGATGATTTAGAAACGGGCAGTGTAAGCGATAAAATAAAACGCGGAAAAAATACAACAAGGCACACAGAACTTATAGAGCTCAAAACGTGTGCAGTTTTAGATACCCCAGGCTTTTCCTCGTTTGAGGTGGAAGAAATAAGGGCGGAAGAGCTTGAAAATTTATTCCCCGAAATAAAAAAATATACGGGAAATTGCTATTTTGGCGGATGTGCGCATATAAACGAGCCGAAATGCTCGGTAAAGGATGCGCTAAAGGAAGGAAAAATAAGCAAATCAAGATACGAAAATTATATTGATTTATATAATTCTTTAAAAGAAATTAAGGAGTGGATGAGATGATTAAATTAGCACCATCAATGTTATCAGCAGACTTTGCAAAATTAGCAGAAAGTATTGCTGAAGTAGAAAAAGCAGGAGCAGATTATTTGCACATAGACGTAATGGACGGCCATTTTGTGCCTAATATGTCCTTTGGCGCACCTGTAATTAAAAAAATAAGACCACATTCAAATATGGTTTTTGATACGCATCTTATGATTTCAGAGCCTCACAAATACATAAAGGATTTTGCTGAATGTGGCTCTGATATTATCACGTTTCATATAGAATGTGAAAGCAACACCAAAGAAACTCTTGATTTAATTAAGTCATACGGCAAAAAAGCAGGTCTTTCTTTAAATCCCAAGACACCACTTGAGGATATTTTGCCTTATAAAGACGATATTGACCTTTTACTTATTATGAGCGTTCAGGCAGGCTTTGGCGGACAGAGCTATATGAGCGAGGTTAATGAAAAAATTAAAAGAGCAAGAGAAATTTTCGGTCCTGATTTTGATATTTCGGTTGACGGCGGAGTTTACCTTAAAAATTTAGCTGAGCCTGTATCGAGCGGTGCAAACGTTATTGTTGCAGGAACGGCTGTATTTGGTGCTGAAAACCCTGCAGAAGCTACAAAAAGCTTTAAAAGCTTTTCGTTATGAGAGCGGTAATTTTTTCGGGCGGTTCATATGGTGACCCCTCATTTTATAAAAATGAGTTAAAAGAGGATGATTTTTTTATTACCGCTGACGCAGGTGCTGATTTTGCGCAAAGGCTCGGCGTAAAAATTAACGTTGCAATCGGTGATTTTGACACGTTAGATGTTAAAAAAATTGTTGCAGACGAAATTATAAAATTAAATCCCGAAAAGGATTATACGGACTCTTTTGAGGCGGTATTTCTGGCTAAAGAAAGAGGCTTTTCTGAAATTTTAATGTTTGGCGCATCGGGTAGCCGATTAGACCATAGCTTAGCTAATATTTTTCTTTTGAAAAAGGCAAAGGATATGGGGATAAACCTTACCCTTTGCGATGAAAACAACATTGTCTACATAACAGAAAATGAGCTTTTGGTAAAAAAGAAAGAGGGCTATCACCTTTCTGTTATTCAGCTTACTGAGGCGATTGGCATAACACTTAAAGGCTTATATTATCCTTTAAATGAGAAAGATGCGGCTTTAGGCGATATGATAGGCATAAGCAACGAATTTACGGAAGAAGAAGCGAAAATTTCCGTTAAAAAGGGAACTCTTTTAGTTATACTTTCAAAGGATTAGAAAGGATTTTTATTATGAAGAAAATTTTATTTCAGGGCGATTCTATTACAGATGCTTTAAGAAGCAGAGAACTCGACAGATATATGGGAGGCGGTTATGCAACCTTAGTTGCGGCGCAGCTCGGGCACGACAGACCCAATGAATTTGAGTTTATAAACCGCGGAATTTCGGGTAACCGCATCACAAATCTTATCTCAAGAATTAAGGAAGATTTTATAAACCTTAAGCCTGATTATTTGAGCATTTTAATAGGAATTAACGATGTCTGGCATGAGGTTTCTCGTAATAATGGCGTATCGAGCGAAAAATATGAAAGATACTATAATTTTTTAATTGAAGACATCAAAGAGGCACTTCCCGAAATCAAAATTATGATTTTGGAGCCGTTTGTTTTAAAAGGCACAGCGACGGAAGAAAACTGGGAGTATTTTGAAACCGAAACCAAAAAAAGAGCCGAGGCGGCAAAAAGGGTTGCGCAAAAAAACAGCCTCGTTTTTGTGCCCTTGTGGGATAAATTTATAAAAGCTTTAGAAAAGGCTCCTGCAAGCTATTGGCTTGCCGACGGCGTTCATCCGACTGCGGCAGGACACGAAATTATAAAAAGAGAGTGGCTTTCTACGTTTGAAAGTCTTGAAAAGTAAGATTGTAGTTATTGACAAAATATAAGAAAAACTGTATAATAAAAATGTTAAGTATGAGGAAAAATTATGCCTAAATTTTTTGTTGAACCTGAAAATATAAAGGAAGATAGCGCAATTATTTCGGGTCAGGACGCAAACCATATTGCAAAGGTTTTAAGAATGAGCGTAGGTGATATTTTTACAATTTGCGATGGGTGCGGATTTGACTATACTGCTGAAATTTCAAGTATTTCGGGCGATGGAGTAGGTCTTTTGGTTTCGGACAAAAGGCGGTGCGAAGCGGAAAACAACATTTCCGTAACCGTTTTTCAGTGTCTTCCGAAAGGCTCTAAAATGGAGCTTATAATTGAAAAATGCACAGAGCTTGGAGCGGACTTTTTTGCGCCCGTAGCGTCAAAATACTGTGTTGCAAAAATTGAAGATGCCAAAAAAGAGGCAAAAAAGACGGAAAAATGGCAAAAAACGGCAGATGAAGCGGCAAAACAATGCGGCAGAGGCGTCATTCCCAAGGTTAAGGGCGTTGTGAGCTTAAAGGAAGCCGCAAAATTAATTCCTCAGTTTGACCTGTGCATAGTTGCATACGAAAAAGAGGAAGAGGCTACACTAAAAAGTGTATTAAGGGATAATTTATCTGCTGAAAAAATTGGCATTTTTATCGGCCCTGAGGGTGGCTTTGATGAAAGCGAAATCGCTATTTTAAAAGAGTCGGGAGCTAAAAGCATCTCTTTGGGAAAACGTATACTTCGCACAGAAACGGCAGGTTTTTGTGTGATATCTGCCATAATGTATGAGCTTGGCGGATTTTAAAATTGTAAAATAATTAAGTAAAAATATGGAGAGTGAAGAAAAATGACAAAAGAAACGAAGGAACAGATTTCAAATCGTTTGGTGCTTAATTTTGGTGTACTGCTTGCAGCAGCCTTGGTGCTTTTATATGTAAGAAGTGCACTCTCAAGCTCAATTGCAAATGCAACCTACATAATTCTGCTTATAATCGGCATTTTGTGTCTTGCAGGCAGCGTAGTTATGTTTGTTTTGGGCAAGAAAAACGGCACAAAACTTAAAAATTACAGCGCAATTCCTTTTGGAACATTTATTGGTTGTGCGGTGCTTTATATAGCAAAGCTTGGCTTTATCCCCGGTTTTGGCTGGAACAAGGCAGTAGTTACGGTTTATATTTTAATGGCAATTTATTTTGTTGTTATGGCAATAATTACGGCAGTGCTTTTAAATAAGCCTACTGTTAAAGAGGTAGACCCGCTTGAAATTGCAAGAAAGAAAAATAAAAAGAGAAAAAGAAAATAATATACAAAGGATGAGAGAATATGTTCGATTTTAATGAAATTAAAAAGTTTGACCCTGAAGTAGCAGAGGCAATTGAGCTTGAAATTGGTCGTCAGAATGACAAAATTGAGCTTATTGCATCAGAAAACGTTGTTTCTCCTGCTGTTATGGCGGCTATGGGAAGCCCGCTTACAAATAAATATGCAGAAGGTTATCCTGCAAAACGCTACTACGGCGGTTGTGAATTTGTAGATATTGCAGAAAATTTAGCTATCGAGCGTGCTAAAAAGCTTTTTGGCGCAGACCACGTAAACGTTCAGCCTCACTCGGGTGCTCAGGCTAATATGGCTGTATTTTTTGCAATGCTTAACCCTGGTGACACAGTGCTTTCAATGAGTCTTGCTCACGGCGGACATTTGTCACACGGAAGCCCTGTTAATATGTCGGGTAAATATTTTAACATCGTGCCTTACGGCGTAAGCGAAGAAACCGAAATGATTGATTATGACGAAGTAAGAAGACTGGCCATCGAGCACAAGCCGAAATTAATTTTAGCTGGTGCAAGCGCATATTCAAGAACGATTGATTTTGAAAAGTTTTCTGAAATCGCAAAAGAGGTTGGCGCATACTTTATGGTAGATATTGCGCACATTGCAGGCTTAGTTGCAGCAGGTCTTCATCCGTCACCGGTGCCTTATGCTGATTTTGTTACAACAACAACTCATAAGACGCTTCGCGGACCTCGCGGCGGTATGATTATGTGCAAAGCAGAGCACGCTCAGGCTATAAACAAGGCAGTGTTCCCAGGTATTCAGGGCGGACCTTTAATGCACATTATCGCAGCTAAAGCTATTTGCTTTAAAGAGGCTCTTACAGATGAATTTAAGGCTTATCAGGGTCAGGTTATCAAAAACGCTAAGGTTTTAGCGGATACTCTTCTTTCTGAAGGCTTTAAGCTTGTTTCAGGCGGAACTGATAACCACTTAATGCTCGTTGACCTTACTCCGTTTGATATCACAGGAAAAGATATGGAAAGAATGCTCGATGAAGTTCATATCACTGTTAATAAGAATACTATACCGAAAGAGCAGAGAAGCCCATTTGTTACAAGCGGTATAAGAATTGGAACTCCTGCTTCAACTTCTCGTGGTATGACGGAAAATGATATGGTTGAAATTGGTAAACTCATAAAGCTTACCGCAACTGATTTTGAAACCAAGAAGGAAGAAATTATAAAGAGAGTTGCTGCAATTTGCGAAAAATATCCTCTTTATAGATAAGTAAGAAAAATAAAAAGCTATTGCAATTTTTGCAATAGCTTTTTTGATAGACAGAAATATTTGTTTATCTTATTCATTAATAAATTCCATAGGGTCACACGGCTCACCATTTTTTCTGACCTCAAAGTGCAGATGTGCGCCTGTTGAATTACCTGTATTTCCTACATAACCGATAAGGTCGCCTTTTGCAACTGTGTCGCCTTCACAGGCAACAAGCTTGCTGCAATGTGCATAATAGGTAACATAGCCGTTTTGATGGTCGATTTGAATTAAATATCCAAAACCGCCGTTATTATATTCCGAATAAATAACTACGCCGTTATCTGCGGCATATATCGGTGTACCCTCGTTTGCTGAGAGGTCAATTCCTTTGTGCTGACGACCCCAGCGTGAGCCGAAGCGTGAAGAAAGCTGACCGGAAGTCGGCATCGCAAAATCGCCTGTTCCAAAAGGTGACGGTTTTTCCTTTGTGCCGATAATTTCAACTCTATTTTCAGGGTTTGACAAAATTGTTTCAGAAATTACATCTCTTTCAGTTTCAACACCGTTTACTGTGGTAACAATGGCTTCAATCTGCTTTTTGCCCTCTGTCCCCTCGTTTTTTATCTCAACTGTGCCGACGTATTTGGAAGAATCCTCGTTTTTTACAGTTTCAAAAGCAACACTTTCAATTTCGCTTACGTGGCTTACGGCTTTAACGTCAATTATCGGCTCACCGTTATAAATATCTAAGGTAAGACCCTCTAAATTTTCGTAATCCTCGATTGTATTTGAAAGCATAATGGTTTCAACTGACACGTTATTTTTTTGAGCAACGCTTTGGAGGGTATCGTCTTTATTCGCTGTATAGTGAATGTGTTTTCCGTTTAAAAGCATACTTTGCGCACTTTCGGTAGTTTTTAAAAATGTTTTGGGAACGAAGCGATGCGATATTTTAACATCATTTAAAAAGCTGATGTCGCTTTCTTTTCCGTCTTTAAAATTATTCTTAAAATCTTCCAAAACATTTTGCGCCATATCCTCGCTTGCAAGCGCTAAAACGGGGATGCCGTCAACTACGATTGCGTATGCAGGAATCATATCGGCTGACGTTGATTTAAGCCTTTCTTTTACCTCTGCTGGCTCGGTTAAGTCACCTTTTAATATCAATCTTGGTGAAAAGCTTACGTCGTTTGATGACGAAAATTCGGTTTCGCCATATGGCATAATTTCATCATTTATTTCACTTACAAGAGCATTAAAATCACTTTTTGAGGAGATTGTTCCTATTTTTGCGCCGTCTACATAAACGTCTGTGCCGACTGTACAAAAACAAGCGATGAAAACGGCAAAAACTAAAAGCATAGCTAAAGATACAGCAGTGTTTAAGCCGATTTTTTTTATCTTACCGATGGTAGCGGATAGCAAAACCGCAGAGCTTTCTTTTATAACTGCACCTGTTTCTTTAAATGCACGTTTTGCGCCGTTTAAACCCCACGATATTGCAGAGGAGCATTTGCTAAAAGCGCACATTAGGTATTTTGATGCAAAATCTGTTTTAATATTTTCAGTTTCAAGTTTTTTTGATTTGTTTTCGTTAGAAGATGAAATTTTCGTAATTTTTTCGGCTTTATTTTTTTCGCCAAAGTAGCCGTTGGGAAAATTTTCAGCTTTGGTAATCTTTATACTGACGTTTTCTGCCACGCAATCACCTCTTTTATATGATATGTCAAAAATAATCGAAATATTACAAAAATGTTAATTTACCATGCTATTATATAACACTTTTGTAACAAATGCAATATATATTTTGTTAACAATCCGTAAACAGTTTGACGAGCATACGGCGGTTTTTGTCGTAAATTGAGTTAAATTCGCAAAGCGGAAGAGGATTTTTGCCTTTCCCTGCTTCAATGGTGTAGGCAGGTGTTTTTAAAGCTGAAATTACCCAGTCCTTATAGCCTGAAAAGCTTGCAATCCCCTCGGGAGCGGAGAGTGTGTAGCCGGATAGCCGAGCCATTTTTTCGCCGATTTTTTTAGCTTCTTTAGACGCTAAAGCCTGATAGTCGTAGTAAATTTCTTCACCCTGCGTGTGATAGGCGATTGCAATGTCAGGCTTTAGCATTTTAGTAAATTTTACAATTGCCTGAACCTCAGGCTCACTTTCGGGAAACATCCCTGAAAAACGGGTCGGACCGGGCATATGTATATTTAATTCCTTTTCCTTTTGCTTTCCCTCCCAAAAGCCGGCGTTATAGTTGTGGTTTAAATCAATTCCCCTGATGTTTGCCTGCCATTTGCCCTTAAAATCACAACTGTTTTTGTTATATATAATTAGTTTTTGGCATATTTTCTGGGGAATGTCGGGGGTAAGACCGCATATTGCGAGATTTACTCCGTCGGGGTTTACCATGGGACAAATGTAAAAGGTTACTTTTTTTAATAATTCGGAAATGCTCGTGCCCTCTACTGATTTATTTTTGCAATAGCAGTCGCATATGTCCTCGGTAAAGGCGGTCAGAAAAAGAGATGTAATCCACTCAAGTCCATGGTGTGCGCCGTTTAAAAAAATGCGCGTTTTGCCGTTGCCGACTTTTATGCAAAAGAGGTTTTTTGCAAGTACTGATTTTCCCAAAGAAAATAAATCAGTAAAAGGATATTTTTTTGAGATTTTGTAAATGGCTTCTTCAAGGCGCTTATAGGTAAACTCTGAATTTTTATTTACTATTGGCAATTATAATCACTCCTTATATTATATGTATATGGCACGTATCGCCTTTTAGAATTTGTACAACTTTTTTGTTTGCAATGATTGACAAAAAGAGGAAATTATAATATAATAATATTAATAACAATTATTAATTGCAAAAAGGAGGATTATATATGCAAAGATACAGCAGGCAACGAGAAATGATTTTTGAATATTTAAAAAATACCACCGCACACCCTACGGCAGAAACTGTGTATAACGATTTAAAAGCGCAGAGTCCTCAACTTAGCTTAGCTACCGTATACCGAAACCTTAATCTTTTGGTGGAAATGGGCAAGGCGGTAAAATTAGATACAGGCGAAAATGTAGACAGGTTTGATGCAAACACAGACAATCACTATCATTTTGTGTGCACCTGTTGCCACAAGGTTTCTGATATTTTTGACGGAATTTTATCAGTTAAAAGTATAGAGGACATTGTGGGCGACGGTTTTTCGGTTGAAGGGCATAAGCTTTTTATCTACGGAAAGTGTGCTTGCTGCAATAAAAAAAGCTGAATAAAATCTTTCATAAAACACTTGCCAAATTACGACAATTGTAATATAATATATATTGTTATATTATGTGCTGAAATCACGAAATAAATGGAAGTAATCCGGGAAAATATATGGGAGGAAGGGTATGCATAAAAGCACCGCGCAGTTAAAACGCATTATAAAGATTATGCGCAGTAAGTGGATTTATATGGTGCTTGCGGGCATTTTGCTTGCTTTTTTAAGCTCTTTTATAACCTGTATAATAAATCCTCCGCTTTTTGTGGCAGAGGTAACGGTTTATGTAAATAACTCAAGCGAGTTAAAGCCCGGAACTCAAAAAAACGTTACAACGGTGGATTTGCTTGTTTCGGAGATTTTGGTGCCTACATATATCACGATGCTTAAAAGCAATACGGCACTGCAAGATACACTTAATCGCTCGGCTGTTATGGAATATACGGTTGATGATTTGCGAAATGCAATTTATGCAGAAACTGTTCCGGGAACGGCACTTGTAAAGCTTTCGGTGGAGGATAAAGACCCTGAAAACGCAAAAATTCTGGCAAACTGCCTGATTGATACGCTAAATGAGGTTGTAGCAGAGCATATTGAAGGTTCGTCTGTGGGTGTTATCGACAAGGCTCAAACCCCTGCAAGAAGGCTCCCTGAGGGGATAAAAAGAACCTTTATTATCAGCTTTTTTGCCGGCTTTTTAACGTGCTTTACACTTTTATGTATATCGGAGAGGAAAAAAGCGCTTGTTTCGTCTGTTGATGACCTTAAAAAGCTTTTTGACCTGCCCGTTTTAGGCACTGTTCCATGCATTTTAAGTTTTAGTGATAATGAAGAAAATATTAAGAGATAAAAATATTTCGTTTAAGGAGAGTCCGTAAATGAATTTAAAAAATATATTTGGCAAAAAGAAGGCTGATTCATACTATGGCTCAGCTCAAAATGCAAATGGCACTGAAACGTCAATTGTTTTAAATGGTAATGCACATTTCTTTGTAAAGGAAGCATATAAGGCACTGAGAACTAATATAGTTTTTTCTCTTCCTTTTGATGAGTGCAAGAAAATTGCCGTAACAAGTGCGCTTGCGGGCGAGGGAAAGAGTACAAACTGTTTAAACCTTGCTATAAGCTTTGCTGAAATGGGGGCAAAAACCCTGATTATAGATGCAGACTTAAGAAGACCTAACATTTCAAAGCTTTTAGGTCAGAAAGCATCTCCCGGACTCAGTAATGTCTTAGTTGGGCTTACAAATGCAGAAGGAGTAATTAATTCTACCGAATATCCGAATTTGGATGCGGTATTTTCGGGCGATATTCCGCCTAACCCGACAGAGCTTTTGATTTCGGAAAAAATGAACGAAACAATTGAAAAGCTTGCTTTAAAATATGATTATATCTTCATTGACTGTCCCCCTGTAAATGTTGTAACTGATGCATCTATTATTTCAAAATACGTTTCGGGCGTGATTTTGGTTGTAAGACAGGGCGATACGACAAAGGATGACGTTTTAGAGGCTAAAAAACAGCTCGATTTTTCAGGTGCAAAGCTAATCGGAACTATCTTAAACGATGCAAGTGATATAAACTCAAAATACGGATATAATAAAAAACACTATAAGTATTCAAAATACAGAAGAAAAAATAAATATTCGGGCGAATATGACTACGAATACGGATATGGCTATGGAGAAGAGCCTCAAAAGAGCGAAACAAAAGAAAAGAAAGATAAATCTTCTTCTAAGGAGAAAAAGAAATGATTGATTTTCACGCACATATTATACCGAACTTAGATGACGGCGCAAAAGATGCGCAGCAGTCGGTTGATATGCTGCGTGTTCTTTTTTTAAAAGGCGTGAAAAAAGTTGTAGCAACTCCGCATTTTTATGCAGGTCAGCAGACTGTGGAGGAATTTTGTGCACAAAGAGAGGAAAAGCTCGAAATTTTGCTCAGCGCTATAAAAAATTCAGGAGAGGAGCTTCCGAAAATCGCAGTCGGAAGCGAGGTTTTATTTTTTCCTACGATTTATTCTTTTGAAAAAATTTCATCGCTTTGCATTTTGGGCACGCAGTACCTTGTGCTTGAAATGCCGCAAATGAAATGGTCGCAGAGCATATTTGACAGTATTCACAGGCTCATTTCAAACTGCGGAATAATTCCCATAATTGCCCACGCAGACAGATTTATTCCTTACGGAAACGGGGAAAAGGAGCTTGAAAAGCTAAAAGAGCTTGGTGCGTTTATTCAAATTAATTCAGATTTTTTTGAAGGCTTTTTTAATCGCAGAAAAGCACTTGCTTTTGCTAAAAAATCGCTCATTGACGTGCTTGGAAGCGACTGCCATAATATGACTTCAAGACCGCCTGAAATTGAAAAGGCTTTTTTGGCTTTAAAAGAGGGGGGCCAAAGAAGTACCGTTCGCAAAATAGAGGAAACGTCAGAAAAAATCCTTAAAAATGCGATTATTTTTTAAATTACTTTAAAGTGGAGTGAATCTATGTCAAATCTTTTGTTTAAGATTTTTATAAAAGACCATAAAAATGTGCAAAACACGGATGTACGTGAAAAATACGGAAGGCTTGCAAGCTTTGTCGGTATTTTTGTAAATATTCTCCTTTCGGTGTTAAAATTTTTAGCAGGTGTCGCATTTGGAAGTGTTGCGATAAAAGCTGATGCGGTAAATAATCTTTCCGATGCAGGTTCTTCTGTAATTTCACTATTTAGCTTTAAATTTTCCAATCGCCCTGCTGATAAAGAGCATCCGTTTGGACACGCAAGAATTGAATATGCGGCATCGTTTGCGGTGTCTTTTTTAATTCTTATGCTTGGGTTTGAAATTTTCCGCTCGTCTGTCAGCAAAATTTTTTCACCTGATGAAATAGCTTTTAGTAAGCTTACGTGCGCAGTTTTGGTGATATCTATAATTTTAAAACTGTGGCTTGCATTTTTTTATAAGGGCGTCGGCAAGAGGATTAATTCTAAAGTTATGTCGGCAAGTGCGGCAGATAGCTTAGCAGATGTTGCATCAACTGCAGGTGTGCTTGTATCACTTGTGCTGTCTAAGGTTACAGGTTTTCAGCTTGATGGCTATGCAGGCGTTATAGTGGCAATTTTTATCATAGCTTCGGGAATTAATATTGCAAAAGATACTCTTGATGAATTTTTGGGGCAACCGCCCGATAAAAGCTTTGTGGAAAATATAGAAAAGAAAATTTTGTCGTATGACGGAATTTTAGGTATTCACGATTTGGTGGTGCACAACTACGGACCGCAGAAAACCTTTGCCTCTGTTCATGTTGAGGTTTCGGCATCTGTCGATATTTTAGTCAGCCACGAAATTATAGATGATATTGAAAGGGATTTTCTAAAAAACGAGGGAATTGACCTTCTTATTCATTTAGACCCTGTTGTGACGGATGATGAATTTATTTCTGAGCTCAAAGAATATGTTTCGGGAATTATAGCAGATATTGACGGCTCTTATTCAATGCACGATTTCCGTGTAGTGCCCGGGGTGGGGCACAGTAACCTTATTTTTGATGTTGTAATTCCTTATAGCTCAAAAATTCCCGATAATGAAGTGCTTGCGCAAATTGATACGCGCATAAAACAGATAAATCCTTCTTATAATACGGTAATTACGGTAGATAAAACGTATGTAGGATAAAAATCAAATGTTTAAGGCTTAATTTTTAATTCTTTTTTCTTTAAAAACATATAATAATCCATAAGTGAAATTTTATTCGTTACGGTCAGCTCAGAAAGAGAGAGCTGACCGTCTTTTGAAAGATTTTTTTCAATTTCGGCTCTTCTTTGAACAAATTCCTCTATATCATGGTCGCTATCTGCATCGTCTAAAAGGTAGTTTATATCTACGTTGAAATAATCGGCAATTTTTCGTATGGTTTCAATTGAAAGCTGTCTTTTGCCACACTCATAATTCGACCAGCACGCTCTTGATACAAAGAAATCCTGCGCAACCTCGCTTTGCGAGCGTCCTGTAAATTTGCGCAGCTCTCTTATTTTAAAATGTAATGTTTTATTTTTGTTTTCTTCCATATTATGCTCTCCTAATGCTGTGTTTAGCTTATAGACATACTATATCAGAAAAAGATGCTAAGTTTCAACAAATGTCACAAATCGTTGCATCAATGCAACGATTTGTGACATTTGATTTAAAAAAAGTGCAGTAAAACACGTTAAAAAACGGTTTTACTGCACAAGTTAATACAATTAAATTAATAACTAAAAGATTATAAAGAGTTTAAAAGCTCTGTCATGCCATTAACCATAATATCGTCACCGCCTGCTCTTAGAGCTGAGCCTCTTGCTTCGTATCCGCCCTCAGAATAAGCCTTAGTTGTAGGGATATATCCGCCTGCGCTGTTGGTCAGGCAACACAAAATTGTTGTATCAAAGGGTGAGGCGTCACAAATTCTGTTTCCAATCTCGGTAAAAGGCTCACCGCCAATACCTGCAAAAACAAAATCGCCGATTTTTATCGCAGAAAGATTAAACGCAAAAGAATCAGGGCCGTTTTCAAGCTTTAAAATACGTCTTGCTTCAGCAACTGCGGTTGTAAGCTCCATTTCCTTAAAGGGAAGCTCGCTTGCTCTTCCGCTTTCATAAAGCTCCTGAATTTTGCGTGCTTCATCTAAGCGGTCATTTTCCTGATGCGAGGGAAGATGAACGGTTTTAGATGCGTAAGAAATTTTATCTGTATTTATCTTTTCGGTTATCGAGCAAACAGAAAGCACTGCGCCTGCAATTATTCTTCCCATATGCTCTGCGTGGCGAATGCTTCTCGGAACACCGTCAAAATCAATTGCAGAAATTGCGCTTTCGCCTTTTGCCGGGTGAACGTTTACGTGGTTAACATCGCCCTGAGGGCCTAAAAGGAACATACATTTTGTGTTTGGTACTGCATTTTCTAAAATCGAGCAGACAAAACCCATATAATCTGCGCTTATGTATTCACCGCCGACGGAATCGGGATGAGTTCCGAAGTTTACGATAAAGATATCGTCTGCGCCCTCTCTTACGATTTTTAAAAGCTTAACGGTTTCGTTAGGTGTGCCGAGTGCGTGGTCGATTTCGGGATTATTTACACCTGGATTTGTTGCAACGTAGCCGTTTTTTAAGCGGTAACGTCTTACAAACGAAATGTTTTTTGCCTGAGCCGTTGCAGTTTCAATGGTTGCTTCCTTTAAATCGCTCAGAGCGTAAACTGCGGCATCACGGACGCACGAAATCAAGAAATTATTGTAGGTTTCAGAGCTTGTTTTTTCTGATGCAAAATCCTTTCCGACCAAAGGACCCGTGTGGGTGTGGGAAAGGTTGATAAAGATTGCATCAGCGTCTAAACCGGTATCTTTTATAATTGCATCTTTCATTTCGTCATAAAACTTCTGAGCTAATGTGCAAAGGTCAAGTGCAATAACAACCGCCTTTTTTTCACCGTCATCAAAGGCGGTTGCACGAGCATACAAACTATCTGAAATGCCTTTTACGAAACGCTCCTCGTAATAGCCGACAATTGGTGCGCCGTAAGGCGGATTAATACAAACTTTGGCAAATCCTGCTTTCATAAATACACTTCCTTTAGGAAAAAATTTTTGTAAGCACATTCTATCACAATAGAATTTAATTGTAAATAGAAAAATAGAAAATTACAACTTTTTTGCAGGAAATTACAAGTTATTTTTCGGCAATTTCATTTTGCCTTTTATGTTGGTCTTTAATAAATCACGAATCATACTTTTTATAATATTTTTAACCTCGGGGTCGGTGTCTTTTAGTGCGGAAAATATTTTTTTTAGGTTTGCATTTTTGTTTTCCAAAAGCTCAAAGTAAGTTTTTGCACCCGTTTTTTTAAGAGCGCAATATAAGCTGTCAACAAAAAGCTTTCTTTTTTCAACATCGGTGTTTTTGAGCCAGTTATTTATTTTGTCTGCGGTATGTTTTGATATTTTATCCGTAAATTTGCAAATTTTAAAGTGATTTTCTTCAACCTGCCACGAAAAAGGGTCGTGCTGAAAAAGACCGAATGCCTTGCTTTCGACGACAGTAAATTCCGATAAATTTCCCAAAAGAAGACCGACAAAGGCACTTTGCGGAACTGTTTTGTGAAGCTTAGGAGCTAAACGGCTCATTTTTTTTGCGCTGAAAAACTCTTCTAAAAATCCCGGACCGTCGTGGTCAAAAACCGCTTTTATTCTGTGCTTTAAAAAAACAGGCGCATAAAAAGCCGAAAACACAGCAAGATTTCCGCCCTTGGAGTGTCCTCCTAAAATGAGCGTTCCCTTGGTTTTTTTGGCTACTTTTTTTAAATAGGCAAGCGCAGAATCTTGAGCAGGAACTTTTTTAAGGCACGCAAGATTAAAATCCTCTTTCCAGCCGACGAGTGTGGTATCTGTCCCCCTGTATGCAATGTAAAAAAGCTTGTCTGAAAGCTTAAAAGTGACGGCAGAAAATTGCTTTTCGCTCTTTTCGTCGGTTTCGTTTACAAAAAATGATACGCCGAGGTTTTTAAAACGTGCGCATTTAGCACATTCATATAAAAGCTCCTTGTTTTTTTCAGGCTCGGGTGTATTTTCAGTTAAAACGGCTTCGTCGATTAGGGCAAGGTCTGATATTTTGGCAATAAACTTTCCTTTTGCTACCTCACAGCCGAAAAAATTCATATAGGAAAGCTGAGATAAAATTAAACTGTCAACATCTGAAAAAGGCATTTCGCTAAACGTAAATTTGCCATATGTTTTTACGTAGTCTATTATATTTCCCAAAATAACACCGCCTCTTTTTATGTATATTTTAAGTATACCACAAAATTGTTTTACATAAATATATAAATTGTAAATTTTCACAGAAGAAAAGTTTAATTTATTTGACAATGCGCAAGCAAAATACTATAATATAAGGTATAGAAATAAAAAGGAGTAATTTAATGTCCGAAAGAATTATAAATGTTTCAGATATAAATATTGCCCGTCTTTTCGGGGATTTTGACCAGAATATTAAGCTCATTGAAAAGGAAATGGACGTAACAATTTCTGCAAGAGAGGGAAATTTAAAGGTTTCGGGTTTAAATTCGACAGAAGCAGAACGTGTAATTTTAAGCCTTATTGCGCAGATGGAGGCAGGAACAAGGCTTTCTGAGCAAAATATATTATACACTATCTCAATGGTGCGTGAAGGCGTGGAAGAGTCGCTTTCTCAGCTTACAGGTGACTGCGTTTGCATAACCTCTAAGGGTAAGCCGATAAAGAGCAAAACCTTAGGACAGAAGGAATATGTAAAGGCTATAAAGGAAAACACAATAGTTTTCGGTATCGGCCCTGCAGGAACGGGTAAAACCTATCTTGCGGTTGCTATGGCGGTTACGGCTTTTAGAAATAAAGAAGTAGATAGGATAATTATTACAAGGCCTGCAGTTGAAGCAGGCGAAAAGCTCGGCTTTTTGCCGGGCGATTTGCAAAACAAGGTTGACCCCTATCTTCGCCCTCTTCACGATGCTCTTTATGATATGGTGGGCGTTGAAAACTACAATAAATATTTGGAAAAAGGAATGATAGAGGTAGCCCCTCTTGCTTATATGAGAGGAAGAACGCTTGACAATTCCTATATAATTTTAGATGAGGCGCAAAACACAACGCCTGAGCAGATGAAGATGTTTTTAACAAGAATTGGCTTCGGCTCAAAAGCGGTAATTACGGGCGATATAACTCAGGTTGACCTGCCTGACGGAAAGCGTTCGGGTTTAAAAGAGGTTCTCAAAATTTTAAATAATATTGATGACATTGCGTTTTGTCATTTCTCTTTTAAAGATGTTGTGCGTCATCCTTTAGTGCAGAAAATTATTAAGGCTTACGAAAAATATGACAATTTAAGAGGTAAGAAATGATGCTTGAAGTGTATTTTGAAAACTCGCAGGAAAAATTGCCTGTTTGCGATGAATATATAAAAACGTGCGAAGATTCTCTAACAGCTTGCCTTAAATATGAGGGACACGATTTTGATGCTGAGGTAAATCTTATTTTTACAGATGATGAGGAAATAAGAGATATTAACCTCGAAACGAGGGAAATTGACCGTGCAACCGACGTTTTATCTTTTCCTATGCTCGACGCTTTTAAAGGCGAGCTTAATATCTCGGAGGGCGACACGGTTGACGGAAAAGTTATCTTGGGCGACATTGTAATTTCACTCGAAAGAGCTAAGGCACAGGCAGAAGAATATGGTCACTCGATATATCGTGAGCTTGGATTTTTGGCGGTTCACTCTATGCTTCATCTTTTAGGGTATGACCACGAGATAAGCGAAGAGGATGAAAAAGAAATGTTTAAAAAACAAGAAGAAATTTTAGAAAATATAGGTCTTACAAGATAAATTAAAATTACAGGAGAGAAAGTTATGAAAAAGAACAGTTTGTTTATGTTTTTAGATTACCTTTTGGTTTTATTTTTGAGCGTTTTCGGAATTTTTATTTTTTCGTGGATGCTTGAATTTTCGTGGGGATATACCGTATACAGCGTGATTTTTTCGCTTATTTTCTTCGGTATGATGTATTCAAGAAGCTGGAAAACGGCGAAAAAAGAGCTTAAAAATAAGGAAAAAGCACCGCGTCTTACCGACGGAATTTTACTCACTCTTCCGTTTGTGATTTTCAATCTCTTAGTTATTGCGGCATTCTCACTTATTTTCTATAACATTATCCCCATAAGAGATAATGTTGTGAGTATTTTCTACTCATTTACGGCAAATGAGCCGAGAGTGCGCAACGAAATTACGTTAATTGAAAACCTTATACCGATTGTGCGTATCTGGTTTGCGCCGTTTATCGGCTTTATGCAGTCGGCAAATGAAACCTCGCCGCTTATTATGCTTATCTCGCCTGTGCTCACAATTGCGGCAAGCCTTTTGGGATATTTCCTCGGTATGAAAAAATATTATATCTCCGAGGGAATTGTAAACGTAACCGAAAAGGTTAAAGAAAAGTTTAATGAGTAGTGAAAGTGTATCAGATATAAAAAATGATAATGATGAAAAGCTGTGCAAAAGAAAGCCCACAAGGCTGAAAGGATACGATTATAGCACACCTGGGGCATATTTTATAACGGTTTGTACGCATAACAGAAAATGTCTGCTATCTAAAATTGTAGGGGCGATTCACGAATCGCCCGAAAACAAATTAACCCAATTTGGACAAATTGTGAAAGATATAATAGAGTATTTGCCACAAAGATTTAATATTGAAATTAATAAATATGTAATTATGCCAAATCATATTCATTTTATTATTGTAATAAAAAACTATACGCAACGGGCGATTCATGAATCGCCCCTACAATACCACCGCTCTGTCATTTCAAAGGTAGTAGGATATTTAAAAATGAATGCCTCAAGGCAAATGCATTCAACTTTGGCAGAAACGAAAATCTGGCAACGCTCTTTTCACGACCATATAATTCGTGGTGAAAAGGATTATAGGAAAATTTGGGAGTATATTGATACAAATGTGATAAAATGGGAAAAAGATTGTTTTTATACGTAAAAAGGTTGGCGCAATGCCAACCTTTCAGACTGTCGAAAAACTCGTTCTACCGCAAGACCCATAATTTATAAGAATAGAAACAAAGAATTTAACAGAAATAAATAGAGAATGGAGCGCTTTTTAATAGAAGCGCTCCATTGCTTGCTTTTTGCGAACTCAAACTCTACCGTACCCTCGTACGCCGACGAATTTGAGTTCGCAAAATATAACTTCGTTTTTCAAAGTCTGTTCAGCGTGTCGACTTTATCGACACGCTGAAAGGTTGGCATA
>JAGBHP010000015.1 GCA_017935435.1 Clostridia bacterium
AATAATCAAAACGAAAGATTCTAAAAAACCATATAGAAAAAGGAGCAGCGTTTGCGCCGCTCCTTTTTCTATGAAAATCTACCTTTTTAAAAGAACTTCCTCTTCGTATTTTTTAACTTCATCAAGCCATTTAAAGCTTGCTTCCACGCCGCAAACTCTGCAATATTCTTCCCAAACATCGCCAAACGGGAAGAGTTTAATTTCTTCCTGCATAACCATAAGCTCTGTCATATTATTTTCATCCTGAAGCTTTTTTAAGCTTTCGTTTGGAGTACATAAAGCTGAAAGCAGAGCCTTTTGCCAGCTTCTAAAGCCAACAACCCATGCAGAAATTCTGTTGATGCTTGCATCGAAATAGTCAAGCGCCATATAAACTCTGTCGGTTGCATTATTTCTTACGATTTCTTTTGCCATTTCTCGTGTTTCATCATCATAAAGCACAACATGGTCTGAATCCCAACGGATAGGTCTTGTGATGTGAAGCGCAATTTCGGGGAAGAAAGCAAGAAGAGCCGGAATTTTGTCGGAAACTACCTCTGTGGGATGATAGTGTCCGTTATCCATAAGCGGCAGGCATCCTTCGTGGAGTGCCGCAAAAGAAAGCGCAAATTCAGCCGAGCCTACGGTGCACGCCTCAACGCCGATACCGAAAACCTTTGATTCAACGCAAGGTTTAACGAGATTCGGGTCATGTGGCTCAGATAAAATTTCTTCGATTGATTCTTTATATCTTATACGTGGATTCAAGCGGTCTGAGGGGATATCCTTAAAGCCGTCACCTGTCCAGATGTTCATAACGCAGGGGATGCCTGTTTCTTTCGCAAAATATTCGCTTATTCTGATGCAGGCTTTGCCGTGCTCAATCCAGAATTTTCTTGTTTCTTCATCGGGGCTTGATAAGGTAAGGTTATCCTTTACCTTGTCGTGAGAGAAGAATGTGGGGTTAAAATCAATACCCATATTTCTTTCTTTTGCAAAGTCAACCCATTTTTTAAAGTGCTTAGGCTCAATTTTATCTCTGTCTACAAATTCGCCGTCTTCAAAAATTGCGTAGCATGCGTGTACGTTTAATTTCTTTTTGCCGGGCATAAGGCTTATTGCCTTATCTAAATCCTGCATAAGCTCATCGGGTGTTTTTGCCTTTCCGGGGTAATTTCCCGTTGTCTGAATACCGCCTGTAAGCGGTCCGTCATGGTCAAAGCCGATAACGTCATCGCCTTGCCAGCAATGAAGCGATACGGGAAGATTTTTTAAAATTTCTATTGCACGGTCGGTATCAACACCAACTTCTGCATATTTTTTCTTAGCGTCAATATAACTCATTTGTTTTCCCTCCTGATTTTAAATAAAATTATCCTTATTTTAATTATAAAATATTTTATTTAAAATTTACAGAACTTTATTTGACAAAATATGGGACCTCATTCAACTAAAACCGATAATGGTAGAACGAGGAAATTTAGATGCAGAATGGACAAAATGAGTCCCGAAGGCGTACAGAGGTACGCCGAGTGGCGAAGTTTGTCCATAGATTTAATGAGCATTTTTAAGGACGTTAAATGGTAAACTTTATAATCGTTCTGCGCTAAATTTACTGTTCTACAAATAAAAACTGTGTTGACCAATTGTTGTAAAATACGTTCTGTTATTTACAATCCACTTATTTTCGGCAATTTTTTCATTGAGGAAAAACAGACTGTCAGACACCACGTTTTCGCCCTCTAAGGCGATTTTTGCGGCAATTATACTGCTTTGCGTAGGCGGGTTATATATACTGCCGTTTATAACAGGCTCAAACTGTACGCCGTATTTTCTGTCAAAGATTACGTCATAAATCGTGTTTGGATAATTAGGACTTAAAACGCGGTTTATAATAACATTTCCAACTGCGATTTTGCCCAAATGCGGCTCGCCTGCACTTTCGGCATTAATAATTCTTGACATCCAGTAAAGGTCGTTGTCAGAATATGTCCTGTGCCTTATAAAGTCTTTTGGAACTGTTACACCGTCTTTTGAAATTATTGCCGTGTAGGTTAAATTGTCCCAAGCTACCTCTGCGCCAAAGCTTTCCGAAACGAAACGCAGAGGTACATAAGTTCTGTCGTTTTTTATAAAAGCACCACCGGGAACGGTTACTTTGTTATTGTTTACGTAGGCGGTGGCACTGCCTATAAATAAGTTTATCGTGCTATTTCCATCTATAATTGTCACTTTTTTTTCGTTTTTGTCCCACAAAACTTCTTCGCACTCGAGAGAGGCAGCGATTGCTCTTACGGGCACATACGTAACGCCGTTCTCTAAATACGGCTCCGTATCTGTTTTAATGAAATTGCCGTTTATGCGAATACAAACAGGTACGCTTAGGGTATGTGTGTTTTGTGCTGAAACTGCAGAATTTATAAGGGTCATAACGGTTAGTAGTAATAGTAAAATTAATCTTTTCATAAAGAAAACCTCCATGCTGACCGTTCCCTTTTTTAGTATAGCATGAAGGCTTTTTTAGTTCAAGTTTAAATTATATCCATAAAAAGAATATTATGTTAACCGATTTAGTAAATAAACCAGTCGCAGATATTTGCAAAGGTGTTACCTCTTACGGGCGTAATATTTCCCTTTATTCTGTTATTTATTAAAACGGGGTCATCGTCAAAATACAGACCGATAAGCGGGAGATTTTCTGAAAACGATGCGCAAAGTGACGGAAAACGTACCTTTAGTGCGTCTTTATCGCCTATGCGTGAGATTTCGTCCAAAGCGGTATAAATCTCTTCAAAATATGCACCGAAAAGGTTACCGTTTCCCGAAACAAAGTCGGAAATATTCTGATTGTCAGAAAATCTTACCTCACCGATAAACAAATCGTAGCTTTTATTTGTAATCCTTTCGGTATATTCCCAAAACGGAAGAATTGTTACGCTCGTTTTTATTCCTATATCTTCTAAGTTTTTCTTAATTAGCTCTGCAATTCTTATTTTGTCCTGACTGTCGTTTACTAAAATGTCTAAAACAAGGTCGGTTTTTTCGTTCATTATGGTCTTATCAAGTATGCCGTCGCTATCTGTATCAGACCAGCCGAGCGAAAGAATTGCCGCCTTTGCGCTTTCGGGTAAATAATCATTTTCAGGCGGGGCAGGGTATAGCCAAGATGTAGGGTAGACGGGGATTGTTGTTTTTTTAAGCCTTGTTTTATTAAGAGAAACCAAGGCATCCCTGTTTACCGAGTCCGAAATAACCCTTTTAAGATTTGAGTCGAGCAAAATGGGATGCTGATTATTTACACCTAAAAAGATGAAATTGCCATATGCCTTGTTAGCCTCTCTGCAGTTTCTTTGTGAAGATGCAATGTCTTCATCGCTTATATCTGGAAGCAAAACATCGGTTAAGCTGTTTTCAAACATAGAAAGCGTAGCCGCCTTATCCTTTACTATATCAACACGCACATCTCTGATATAAGGCATTTTGCCGCTAAAATGATTTTCGCACGCAGTAAAATGTAGCGTTTTGCTCATTTCGTATTCTGTCAGCTTAAAAATACCTGTGCCGACAGGTACAAAATCTGCGCCTAAAGCTGCGGCATCGCTTTTTAGAATAGGGAAAGTAAGCTTTGATATAAAGTTAAATTCAGGCGACGAAAGTGTGATTTTAACGGAGTTTGCTAAAGCCGCCACATCTGTAATGCGTGCAAGGCTTTGACTGAGAACACCGCCCGAATCCCTTGCAAAAAGTATCGAAAAAGCAACGTCATCTGCGCTCACGACACTGCCATCGTGAAAGGCTACACCGCTTTTTATGTTAAGCGTAAGGGTAAGACCATCATCTGATAAAAAGTAGCTTTCGCATAGCTGATTTTCGGGATAAAGGTTAGAAGAAAGCTTAAAAAGACCGTCATAGCATAGCGAGAGCATCTCGTAATTTGCGGCACTTTTTGTAGCAAGCGGATTTAATGTATCAACATCGTGCATTGAAAGCCTTAAAACGCCGCCGACTGTTGGAGTGGGGGCAGGCTCTTCAAACAGGTTTAGATTGTTGTCAGAAATTGGCTGCTCCGCGTTTTTTGCAGCGCATGACGAAAAAAACGCTATACAAACTGCAAGCAAAAAGAAAAAAATTATTTTTTTCATCATACACCTCCGTAAATTATAGGGTTGTCGCTTTTTGCAACAACCCCTTGTATGCACATTTTCATTGCATTCGTTATTTTGAATTTACTTAAATTCAGGCGGATTACACTCTTCGCATCTGTTTAAACCAATCATTTTAATAACTTCTTTTCCAACCTCTTTCGGATTTTCGCCTTTAATTAAAGGACAATCTTTTTCATGGTAGGTAATGTTTAAGTTATCTTTTTCAGTTTCCATGCACCAGTAATACATAGTGTGCTGAGATGTTTCTCCGTTTTCTTCGTTCTTAGCTTCTTTTGCTTCTTCTTTTGCCTCTTTAGGAGCTTCTGTTTTTGCGGGGGTGGTTGATTTTTTTACTACTACTTTATCAGTACCCTCCTGCGGTGTTACAGATATAATTTTATCTTTTTCAGCCTCTGTTGAAATTTCCGTGGTTTCGGTAGTTTCAGAGGTATCAGTATTTTTATTGTTATCAGCTTTACCGCAACCGCTAAAAGCTAAGCTTAAAGTAAGCACGATTGCAAAAATCTTTAAAAATTTCATTTGTTTTCCTCCTCACATATTAAAGAGCGTATTCTAATGCTTTAGCAATTGCTTCTTCGATTGTGATTTCTTCTAAAACATCTGAATCTCTTCTTTTGTATTCCACGATGCCGTCTGCCGCTTTTTTGCCGACAGTAATTTTTACAGGGATACCAATAAGGTCGGCATCTTTAAATTTAACGCCTACACGCTCGTTGCGATCATCAATTAAAACCTCTACGCCCTTAGCTTTAAGCGTATTGTAGATGTTTTCGCTGATTTGGGCCTGCGCTTCATCACGCATATTTACGGGGATAACAATAACGTGGTAAGGAGCGATTTCCTTAGGCCATTTTATACCATTTTCATCGTGATACTGCTCGATAACTGCCGCCATGGTACGATTAATACCAATGCCGTAGCAACCCATAATCGGGTACTGAGCCTTTCCGTTTTCGTCTAAGTAGGTACACTCTAAGCTTTTCGTATATTTTGTGCCGAGCTTAAAGATATGACCAACCTCAACGCCCTGAGTTGTTGAAATCGGAGCACCGCATTTGGGGCAGGGGTCACCGTCTTTAATAGTTCTTATATCAATAACCGCTTCAGGCTCAAAATCCTTGGGGTTTACGTTAATAAAATGGTAATCTGTTTCGTTTGCGCCAACGATAAAGTTTGACATCCCCATAACCTCATGGTCGCAGATTACGGGAATTTTAAGACCAATAGGGCCTGCAAAGCCAACAGCGGCGTTTGTAGCCTCTCTTACTTCGTCAAATGAAGCAAGCTCAAAATCCTGCTCATTTACGCCTAAGTAATTAATGAGCTTTGTTTCGTTAACGTCACGGTCGCCTCTTACCATAGCGGCAATGAGTTTGTCACCTGCACGATAAATAAGAGTTTTTACAAAACGTGATGCGTCAGTATTTAAAAAGCTTACCAAATCTTCGATAGTTCCAACGTTAGGCGTATGTACCTTTTCGATTTCCTTTGGCTCTTCTTTTTCCATGGGTGTTACTGTGCATTCAGCCTTTTCGTCGTTTGCGGCATATCCGCAAGTAGGGCAGTATGCGATAATTCCTTCGCCTGCATCGGATTTTACCATAAATTCCTGAGAACCCGAGCCGCCCATTGCGCCTGAATCGGCGTCAACTACGATGTAGTCAAGACCTAAGCGATCAAAAATTCTGCAATATGCATCATACATAGCTTTATATGACTTATCAAGACCTTCTAAATCTCTGTCAAAGCTGTATGCATCCTTCATTGTAAATTCGCGCGAACGCATAACACCGAATCTCGGACGACGCTCATCACGATATTTTGTCTGTATCTGGTAAAGTGTTACGGGGAACTGGCGGTATGAATTTGCTTCTGATTTTACAGTCTGTGTAAAAATTTCCTCGTGTGTGGGGCCTAAGCAGAAATCACGGTTTCCTCTGTCTTTTAAACGGAACATTTCAGGACCGAAAACTTCCCATCTGCCTGATGCCTGATAGCTTTCAGAGGGTAAAAGTGCTGACATTAAAAGCTCTAAAGCTCCCGCTCTATCCATTTCCTCACGAACAACCTGTTCTACTTTTCTTAAAACCTTATATCCTAAAGGCAGATATGAATATATGCCTGCTGCTAAGCGTCTTATAAGACCAGCTCTAAGCATTAGCTGATGGCTTGCAATCTCAGCATCAGACGGTGCCTCTCTTAAGGTTGATAAAAACATTTTTGATACTCTCATCAGATTTCCTCCACTTTCATCTGTATAAAAACATAGATATTTATATGATAATATAAATTTTAAATTCTGTCAATCTTTTTATGAAAACAAAACGTTAATTGTAATACAAATTGGAATTTAACGTAGTACCATTTGGCAGAGCGAAAGGCTCCCCTGTGTAAGGGGAGCTGTCACCGAAAGGTGACTGAGGGGTTGTTTTTGTGCCAAAGACCGTATTTTAATAACAACCCCTCCGAGTTTCGCTTTGCGAAACCCACCTCCCCTTACACAGGGGAGGCAACGCCCGACCGATAGTTAAATTCCAATTTAATGTGCAAAACAATCTACTTTGTCAAAAGCGAGCAGACCTTATTTACATCGCCGGCACCTAAAGTGATAACAATATCGTCTTTTTGTGCGTTTTCCTTTAAAAATTCTGCAATTTTTTCAAACTCCTTAATGTAAATTGCGTTTTTACTCTTTTTGTTTATCTCATCGGTTACGGTTTGTGAATTAATTAGTCCCGTATCCTTTTCTCGTGCTGCGTATATATCGGTAACGATTACTGTATCGCAATCTGAAAAGCTTTCAGCAAAATCGGAAAGCAGGTTATATGCTCTTGTATAGGTATGCGGCTGAAAAACGCCCCAAATTTTGCCCTTTGCATAATTTTTGCACGAAGCAAGCGTTGCCTTTATTTCTGTCGGGTGGTGCGCATAGTCATCTATTACGGGAATGCCGCAAAATTCTCCTCTTTTCTGGAAACGTCTGTCAGTTCCCGTAAATGCCGCAATTCCTGTCTTTATCGCTTCGTTATCCACACCTAAAGCACGGCTTGCTGCAATAACTGCAAGTGCGTTGCTTACGTTATGTGCGCCTGTGACAGAGAGGCTTATGTGCATAATTTTTTCATTTTCAAAATATACGTCAAATTCGCCAAAACCATTTTCATTATATGTGATGTTTTTAGCAGTGTAGAGCGCATTTTCATTTGAAATTCCGTAAGAAATAACCGAAGCCTTCGCATTTTTTACAACAGAAACGACGTCACCATCGTCAAAATTTGCAACAATAAAGCCATTTTCGGGAACGATTGATGCAAATTTTCCAAAACAGTTTTTAATATCCTCTAAATCTTTAAAATAATCAAGATGGTCTTCTTCCACGTTTAAAATAATCTCTAAAAAAGGGAAAAATTTTAAAAAGCTTGCACAGTATTCGCACGCTTCGGTAATCATATATTTTTTGCCGCCGTCACGCATATTTCCGCCAATTTGTGATAAATTTCCGCCGACTAAAACCGTAGGGTCTAAATTTGCGCTTAAAAATACGCTTGCAAGCATAGAGGTAGTAGTGGTTTTGCCGTGAGTACCCGAAACGCAGATGGGAAGCTCATAGTGCTTCATAATAGTGCCAAGCATCTCGGCACGGTCAATTACGGGAATAGAAAGGGTTTTAGCGTACGTAAGCTCCGGGTTATCATCTTTAATAGCCGCAGTATAAACAACGCAGGAGGCGTTTTTTATATTTTGCGGCTCGTGTCCCAAAAAAACCTCAATTCCGCTTTTTCTAAGCATTTCGGTAGCCGCACTTTCCTTAAAATCCGAGCCCGAAACTGCAAAACCATCATTTTTAAGTATTATGGCAAGGGCACTCATACTCACGCCGCCGATGCCTATAAAATGAATATTTTTATTTTTATCAAGGCTAATAAGTTCAAAACTTTCCACTTAATTCGCTCCTTTTTTAAAAAGACATAATTTTCCTGATATTATTATATTGCAAATCGCTTTAAAATAAAAGTCTTTTTTTTAAAAAAAAGTGTATATTTTAAAAAAATTTACCTAAAATATGTGCATAGCGAAAATTTCGGAGGAAGGAAGCGACAAAAAATGGATATTACAGATATCAGAGTAAGAAAAATAAGCTTAGACAGTAAAATGAAGGCGGTGGTTTCGGTTACCTTTGACAATTCACTTGTAATTCACGATATTAAGGTGATTGAAGGAAACGACAAGCTTTTCGTTGCGATGCCGTCACGAAAAACACCTGAAGGGGAGTTTAAAGATATTGCGCACCCGATAAACGCACAGATGCGTGATAATTTAGAGCATGAAATTATGAAAAAATATCAGTCTGCATTGATTGAAGAAACGCAAGGGACTATGGAAGAAGAAAGCGAAATTTTAAGCTGAAGATTTTTCTTTCGGGGCATTTAGCCCCGTTTTACATAGCCTAAAGAATTGCGCCTAAAACCGCAGATACTATTACAGAAAAAAACATTAAAGCCGCAACTAAGAGTGCAACCCATTTTATAACCGCTTTTTTTCTTTTTTCAGTTACTCGCTTCATTATATCACCGCTTTTTTTTAAAATTTTAATTTAATTATAAAAGACAAAAAAGAATATGTCAATAAAAAACGTTTAAGAATTTAAAAAGGAGCAAGAAAATGTTTATAGCTTTTTTAAGAACAATAATTTTATACATATTAGTGGTAGTGGCACTAAGGGTTATGGGAAAGAGGCAGATAGGACAGCTTCAACCGTCGGAGCTTGTTGTTGCGATGATGATTTCAGAGCTTGCATCAATTCCGCTCGAAAAAACGCAGACACCGCTTGTTTCGGGAATTGTGCCGATTGTAACTCTCATAATTGCTGAGGCAATATTCTCATTTTTAACCCTTAAAAGCAGAAAGGTGCGACGGGCAATTTCAGGCGCACCCACAATTTTAATTGAGAACGGCAAGGTTTGCGAAAAGGAAATGGAGCGTCTGCGCTTTAATATTGATGATTTAATGGAGGAGCTTCGCTCAAACGGATACCCGAATATATCAGACATTGAGTATGCGATAATTGAAACAACGGGTCAGCTCAGCGTAATCCCAAAGTCCAACAAAAGACCGCTCACGGCAGACGACTTAAATCTAAGCCTGAAATATGAAGGGTTGCCTTTTTTAATTGTTTTAGACGGCAAAATCAATACCGTAGCCTTAAAAGATGCAGGAATAAATGAGGAATGGCTTAAAATTAAGCTGAAAGAATATGATATAGAAAAAATAGAGGATGTATTTCTTGCAAGTCTTGATACCTCAGGGGATTTTTATGTGCAGAGGAAGAAGAAAAAAGGGGAGAAAAGCCAATGAAAATATTTCTGTCTGCAATTATTTGTCTATGTTTAATGGTTGTGGGATTTTTTTGTTATCTCAATTATGCTGAAAACGTTTGCCATGAGCTTGTTTTAGCACTTGATGAGGTTTTAGAGGCGGCAGATGCTAATGATAATGAAAAAGTTTTGCAGTGCGTAGAAAATTTTTCTGATAAATGGACTAAAAAACGCAAAATTTTGAGTATTTTTACAGATTCAGCCGTAAATGATGTTATTACAGAAAATATTGCGGCTTTAAAATATTTTGCCAAACTAAATGAAGAGGGCGAAGTGATTTCCCGAACAGGAGTTTTGAAGGAATTTATTGAAAATATTTACAGAACTGAAAAACCGAATTTTCAAAATATTTTATAAAGGGTAGCAAAAATATAATTTTGTCATATTATGTTATTAGTCGGCGGTTTCGCCGTTAATATACAGGCGGCAGGGGAGCAGCGGTGCTGCTTGCTTGCCGCTTTTGAATTTTTAAGATATACTTACCTCGCAAACGGTAAGAATATTTTCCTTAACGGTAAAACGAATATTATAATTTTTGTAGCTTACGCCCCATATCCGCTCTTCGTCATTTATAAAAGCAGTTCTTGGGTCTTGCGACAGAATTTCGCGGATGCTTTTTATGTCTTCGGGCAAAATTTTTTCCAAAAGCTCGGGCGGAAAAATAACCTCTAAGGCGTGCGATAAAACGTCTTCTGCAAAACCGCCTACGGCGTCAAAATGGCAGTCGCAGTAGGGGAGATACGGCTTTATGTCATAAATCGGCGTGCCCGAGAGCATATCTACGCCTGAAACATAAATCACAGGGCCGAGCTTTTCATCATTTTCAATTTTTATTAAAGAAACCGACGAAAGCGCAATCGGGTTAGGGCGGTAAGGCGCACGAGTTGCAAAAACGCCCATTCTTTTTCTTCCTCCAAGGCGAGGCGGAGCAACCGTTGCCGCCCAGTTTTCTTTTTTTGCCTCGGAAAATCCCCAGATAAGCCAAAGGTGAGAAAAATCTGTAATTCCGCGAAGAGAGTCCATTGTCCTGTATTGCGGCTCGAAAATTATTTTACCGCAAAGCGACGGAATAAGTCCGCTCTGACGGGGAATACCGAATTTTTCGGGAAAATCCGTAAAAATATGTGCTATTGTTTTAAGTTCCATTGCGTTCTCCTTGTGAGAAAGTTTTTTTAATGAAAATTTTAAAGCAAAACTTCTCTGTTTGTGCCGTAAAAAATATCGTCTTTGCCGCACACGAGCTTTAAAAATTCTTCAAATTTATCCCAATCGTTAAAAATATCAAACTCAAAGCTATGTCCCCATATGTAAAAAAGTTTTGGAGAATCGGGCTTTAGGCGCAAAAATTCTTCGCCGAGCTTAAATAGATTATCGAAATCATCGTGATGCACCGTTGGGTTAAACTGATATAAATTTTCCTGTAAATCAAAATTAAAAGTTGAAATTGTTGTTCGGGCATATTTTATCTCGGTGCGTGTTTTTATAATTTGTGCGACTCTTTCTGCGTTGTTTCCGTGACATGGATACGCCATTCCCTCAATTTTATAACCTAAAATGGCTTCAAGGTTTTTTCTGTCTTCTTCAATTTGCCTTATAATTTCATTATCGTCTTCGATATCCTGCAAGCATGGGTGTGTCAGTGTGTGAACTGCAACCTCGTGCCCTTCATAAACCTTTTTTATGTCTTTTGCACTCAGCTTATCATGACGAATTTTAACGCCCTTTCTTATAAGTTCGTTTTTGTTACCTAAAAGCTCTGAATTTATATTAAAAGTAGCTTTTGCACCGTATTTGTTAAAAAGCTCTATAAGCCTTATGTCCTGCGTGGTGCAATCATCATAGCTAAAGGTTATGGCTTTCATTTTTCCGTTAAACATGTTTGTGATCCTTTCGCTAAATGTGTTGATTATAGAATTTGTGAACATTTTAGATGGCAAGCTTTTTAATGAATTGACAACTTCGTTGTCATGAATTGGCGTTTCGCCATGAATTCTCGCTAACGGACCGTAGAGGACGCCGGTCCCTACACGACATGAATTGAATTGCCTTTGATGCACTTTAGTGCAATTCATGAGCCATAGGCTCAATTCACGAAATTTCTAATTTCAATTCATGCCGAAGGCAATTCATTGAGTTTGCTTTGCAAACTCATTGTATCATAAATTACAAAAAAATGCAAACTACGCTTTGTATTTAAGATTATAACAGACACGATAAAATTAACTGTAATTAAAAAATACATAATTAGTGAATTAAATAAAAACCCTCTGAGATGATTTTCTCAGAGGGTTTTATTTATGCTTTATTAATATTCAATTTCTGCGCCTAATTCTTCAGCCATAGCTTCTAAAGCTGCGTTGTATTCATTAAGAAGCTCGATGCCCTCATTAATCTTTGTGTCACCTGCGTTCATTTTGTCAACATCCTGCTGCTGAATGCTTTCGTAAATCAAAGTAAAGCCTTCCTTGTATGCTTCCATTACCTTTACATACTTATCTTTGATTTCTTTAACTTCTTCTGTTTCGGGATTAATATTTTCAAGTCTTTCAAGAGAATCATCAACAAGAGGAAGCATTACATCCTTAACGCTTGCCTCAAGCTGTGCATCTTCTTCAAATTCTCCCCATTTTCCTGCTTCAGCAGTAATTTTTTCATAGTTTGCGCTTACTTCCGTCATTTCAACGTTCAAAAAGTTTTCAAACTCGTCATAAACAGGATTGCCGCAACCTGTTAAAAGTGTAACTGACATAACTGCCATAAGTAAAAGTGATAATAGTTTTTTCATAATAATTTCCTCCAAAAATGTATTAATTAGTGTAAAGTCGGATTTGCAATTATTTGCCTTGAACCGACGCTAAGTTTTCTTCTTTACTTAATCGCTCTTTTGAGAAATGTCACGATTTGTCCCCTTGTGCAAGTCATATCGGGAGAGAAGGTGGTATCGCTTGTACCTGATGTAATGCCGTTTTGAACTGCCCAGCTAACTGCCTTTGCATAATCAGCACTTTCGGGGACATCTGTAAAGGTGTTGATAGCTTCAACGTCAGGTGAGCCTGCGTTTTTCCAGAGATAAACAACGGTATCTGCACGGGTTACAAGGCTTCCTCCTTTGAATGCGCCTGCATCTACCATTCCTTTATTGCACGCCCACGTAGATGCTATAAAGTAATAATCCTTATAGTTAACATCGGTAAAGGAAACTCCCTGTTCGTATTGTGGCTCTCCCATTGCTCTCCAAATAAAGGTGATAATCTGTGCCTTTGTGCAGGTAGTATCAGGAGAGAAGGTTGTAGGAGAAGTACCTGTGGTAATTTTTTTGTCTACCGCCCATTTTACAGGCTCTGCATACCACGCACTCACGGGAACATCTGTAAATGTGCCCACGATTTCCGCCTTTGGCGTCGATGCTACTGCATCTACATTGGGAACTGTAAAGCTATCCTCGGGGATTGAAACAAGAACCTTTCTGCCGAGAGATGCTGAATCTTTCCAGGCACTTCCCGAAACGGAATTTCCGTTTGCATAGCAATTGCTTGTGGTAAAGGTGGCATCGGGAAGATATACAGAGTCTGTTTTTCCCGGCAAGCCCGTAACGGTAATTCCCTCGTCTATTGTGAGCTTGCCAACATTATAGCAGTTCGTAAATGCACAATTGCAGTTTGTTCTGCCGTAGTAGGCAAGTCCTGCAACAGCATTTGCAGTAAGATTACCCGAGTTATAGCAATCGGTAACCGTTGAATGTTCCACAGCCTTTATATCGCCGTATTTTTCTGCATATACAAACATACCGCAGGCAACCGAATTATTACCGTTAACCCAGTCCATATAGTCCAGAGTAATATCTCCCGAATTGTAGCAGCGGCTTATATTCGACTTTTGGATAGAAGAAGCAAAACCGCCGGCT
>JAGBHP010000016.1 GCA_017935435.1 Clostridia bacterium
TAATTAAATTAATATAAGCTTTTTCAACCTTTAATATATCGAATGTTATCGCATTGATAAGATGTCGCCCAATAGGAAATTCAATTCCAAGATAGCTCGGATGAATGAAATTGTCACTGAATTTGCATTGTAGCGTATTTTCTTTTTTATATATTGCGTCAAAAATCTGCATTTTTAAAAACCCCTTCGTGTGAAAAATAAATATTTTCAAAAATATTATACACAAACGATTGACAAATGTCAATACCTATGTTATTATATGTGTACAATAGGTAATAAAATATGTATAACACACTTGATTTCAAGGAGGTATAAAATATGTTAAAACAGACAAAAAGACCCAAAACTTACAACAAACTGTTAAGTGGTTATCCGGAAGTTATGAATATAGATCAAATGTGTAGTGCCCTTGGTGGCATCAGCACAAGAACCGGATATAAGCTTTTAAAGGAGGGAAAAATCAAAAGTATTAAAGTCGGAAGGGAATACAGAATTATAAAATCGTATGTAACCGATTTTCTTCTTGGCAAAGCTCAATAGAGAAAATTAGATTGTTGACGGAAAACATCTTATAATGATATAATTTATAATATCAATGGTAGGTGTTTAATCTGTTCCGGGATAGGAGGTATGAAATTAAGTGATAAAAAACGGAATAGAGATTAAACCGTATGTCCGTGAAAAGAAAGGACTTTATTATGTGGTGTTAGTATACAAAAACGCCGCAGGGAAAAGACGTGATAAGAGTTTTCCAACGAAATTACCTGTTAAGGGCAATAAGAAAAAGGCTGAGGCTATGGCAAAGGAAATTCTTGAAAATTTCGAGATTCCATTAGAGGATTTGTATCTTGAGGATTTGACTGCAAACAAAAACGAAAATACGTTAGGCAGGGCCGGTGCTGTTATACCGCAGGAATTGCTTGAAAAAGTGTCGTTGTCAGACATGACCAAAGAACAAATATCCAATATGTTGTTTGCTGATTATATGGTAAAATATTTACCTATAGTGAAAATGCGTCAAATTGAGGAAAGTACATATTCCGGATATGTCGGAAATGTAAGGAATCCGATAGGACCTTATTTTCGTGAAAAAAAGATAACGCTTAGCAAACTTACGGCAGAGGATATTCAGGATTTTTATAGTATTCAGTTACAAAGAGTAAAGGGGAGTACAGTAATTCATTATCATACAATAATACGACTTGCTTTGTGTTATGCAAGAAAAAAGGGATACATTAAAGAAAATCCTATTGAAGAAGTAGAAAAACCTGAAACAGAACATTATGTTGCAAAGGTTTTAAGTGCGTCTGAGCTAAACAAAGCAATAGAAATAACCAAAGGTACAAAATTAGAGTTTCCTGTTATTTTTGCCGGCGTGTATGGTCTTAGAAGGAGCGAAATTGTGGGCCTTCGGTGGTCATCAATTGATTTTGAAAATAATATTGTTTTCATTAATCATAAAGTTGTCACACCGAAAGTTGACGGAGTAGTACAAATTCTTGCAAAAGACAAAGGAAAATCAGATTCGAGTAACAGAGCACTACCACTGGATAAAGATACAAAAGCACGTTTGCTTGCACATAAAGAAAAACAAGAAATGTATCAAAAGAAATTTAAGGGTGCTTATTCGAAAAAATGGCTTGATTATGTGATGGTGGATGAATTGGGTGAACTGATTTTACCTAATTACATAACTGGTGCGTTCAATCGTATGGTTGAAAATAATGGACTTAAGGACGTAAGATTTCACGATTTAAGACATACATGTGCATCGCTTTTGCTAAACCATGGTAAACACAAAGGAATAAGCATGAAGGATATTCAGGTGTGGCTTGGTCATAGCGATTTTGCAACTACTGCAAATATTTATTCACATGTAGACGCAAGCTCTAAGCAAGCGTCAATGGAAACGATTTCAGGACTAGTTAATATATGAAAAAGTTCCCAAAACATTTTTTGGGAATTGTTAAAAAAATCAGGGTTTCCAAAATGCTGAAAACCCTGATAAGTGGCGGAGAGAGAGGGATTCGAACCCTCGAACGGGTATTAGCCGTTACACGATTTCCAATCGTGCGCCTTAGGCCAGCTCAGCCATCTCTCCTAATATATTTAACAGTCAGAAAACCTGAGAAAGTTTTTGGGAACTTTCTTTGGGAACTGCTAAAATTTGCAATATTAAATTTTAATAAAAACCTGTAGTAACAAGGGTTTAAGCTAAATATCAATAAATTAATTCAAACGGATTTCCAAGCGTGCGCCTTAAGCCAACTCGACCACCTCTCCGTATAGCTTACAGATTGATATTATAGCACAGTGCGTAAAATATTGCAAGGATTTTTTGAAAAAAGTTATAACAATTTTACGAAAGTTAAAATTTTAATTTGGTGTTTACATTTTGGCAAAAAAAGTGTATAATATGATTATTAGATTTTTCAATGAGTAAATTTTTTCTAAAAATTTTATTTTCTGATTTTTCCCTGATAAAAAACATTAAAAAAATAATATTATCATTTGGAGGTGCTTTTGTGGATTTTTTGTCCAAAAAGATTGACGAGTTAAGAGCTATTGCACGAGAAAAGGGCATTTCTTCGGTATCTAAGCTTAAAAAAAGTGAATTAATTGAGGCGCTTAGTGCATTTGACGAAAAAGAGCCTGAGGAGATAAAAATTGAAGCTAAAGAAGAGGTTAAAGAAGAAGTTAAAGAAGAAGTAAATACATCTTTACCTGACGAAAACAAGGAAGTTGTGCAGGCAAAGGAGGCAAAAGCTCCGCGCGACCCAAACGCTCCGATTGTAATTCAGGGCGATGATAATATGGTAGGCGGAATTTTAGAGGTAATGCCTGACGGGTTTGGATTTTTGCGTGGTGAAAATTATCTTTCCACGCCTAAAGATGTGTATGTTTCGCCAACTCAAATCAGGAGATTTAATTTAAAAACGGGCGATAAAGTAACGGGAATCGGCAGAATGCCTAAGGATAATGAAAAATTCCCTGCGCTCATTTTTGTTCAGCACGTAAATGACGATACGCCCGATAAATCAATAAGAAGAAAGCCGTTTGAGTATTTAACCCCGATTTATCCTGATGAGCGAATAATTTTAGAACACGCACAAAACGATTTTTCTATGCGCTTAGTAGACCTCGTTGCGCCTATCGGTAAAGGTCAGAGGGGGTTGATTGTTGCGCCGCCTAAGGCGGGTAAAACAACGGTTTTGAAGGCAATTGCAAAAAGCATTGAAAAAAATCATCCCGAGGCAGTTTTGATTGTCCTTTTAATTGATGAGCGTCCTGAAGAGGTTACGGATATGAAACGCTCAATTGAAGGCGATGTTGTATTTTCAACATTTGACCAGGCACCCGAACATCACGCTAAAGTTGCAGAAATCGTTTTAGAGCGTGCACAGCGTTTAGTTGAACAGAAAAAAGATGTTGTTGTGCTTTTAGACTCTATTACAAGGCTTGCACGTGCTTATAACTTAATCGTTCCGCCATCGGGAAGAACTCTTTCGGGCGGACTTGACCCTGCCGCACTTTTTATGCCTAAAAAATTCTTCGGTGCGGCTCGAAATATCGAAAATGGCGGAAGTCTTACAATTCTTGCAACGGCTTTGGTGGAAACGGGAAGCCGTATGGATGATGTTATTTTTGAGGAATTTAAAGGAACGGGTAATATGGAGCTTCACTTAGACAGAAAGCTCTCTGAAAAACGCATATTCCCTGCAATTGATATTGGAAAATCGGGAACGAGAAAAGAAGAACTATTGCAAACTCAAAAAGAGCTTGAAGCAATGTGGGCGATAAGACGTGAAATTTCAAATCAAAACCTGCAGGATGTGACAGAACAACTCATAAATATGCTGATTCATACAAAAAATAATGGCGAACTTATAGAAACCGTTACAAAAAGCTTTTCAAAAAAGCCAACGTTTACGGTAATTAACAAAAAGAATTAGGAGAATTATTATGCAAGGAAAAACACCCGAAGAAACAAAAGTAACAATGACAGAGCTTGTTCTGCCTACCGATGTAAATCTTTTAAAGAATTTAAAAGGCGGAAGACTTATGCATTTAATAGATATTGCGGCGGCTATGGCGGCAACAAGGCACGCAGGAAAGGTAGTTGCAACGGTGTCTGTTGAAAATCTTACGTTTAAGCACCCGATAAGGCTCGGCGAAATGGTAGAGCTGACGGCAAAAATTGTCTATGTAGGAAAAACGTCTATGCACGTAAATGTTACTGTTATCGGCGAAAATTTATATACGGGAAGCAGAATTACAACAAACGAAGCAAAGCTCGTTTTTGTGGCACTTGACGAAAATCAAAGACCAACGGAAGTGCCTCCGCTTTTAGTTCAAAGCGAAGAGGAAAAGAAAGCTTATATAGAAGCGGAAAAAAAGGCGGAAAAAGTACGAAAAGAGAAGCTGTTTACAAAAAATTAATTGTTTTTTGTCTTGTTTTATGATAAAATGAATTATAATGTTTATTGTTGAAAAGAGGAAAACCAAATGAGTGAAAATAAATGTCATATTACAAGCATTGGCGGTCAGGCGGTAATTGAGGGCGTAATGATGCGCGGACCTAAAGAAATTGCGATTGCCGTTCGCACGCCTGAAGGAGAAATAGTTATCGATAAAAAGCCTGTTTCTTCGATTATGCAAAAATTAAAATTTTTAAAGCTTCCTATAATAAGAGGTGTGGTGGCTTTTATTGAGTCGCTTATTACAGGAACAAAGGCGCTTATGTTTTCAGCAGAGTTTTATGATGTTGAGGACGAAGCTGATAAAAAGAAAAAAGAAGAAATGACGGAGGAAGAAAGAAAAAAAGCCGAAGCAAAAGAAGCAAAGGCTATGACCTGGGCGATATATTCTTCGGTTGTTATAGCGCTTGTTTTTGGAATCGGTCTTTTTATGATGCTTCCGACGGTGATTACAGGCTTTTTAAAAAGCTTCATTTCAAACCGTGTGCTTTTTTCGCTTACAGAGGGCGTTATAAGGATTGCAATCTTCCTTATCTATATGGCGCTGGTTGCGCAGATGAAGGATATAAGACGTGTTTTTGAATATCATGGGGCAGAGCATAAAACTATTTTCTGCTACGAAGGCGGTGAAGAGCTTACAATTGAAAATGTAAGAAAGCAGAGCAGGCTTCACCCAAGATGCGGAACAAGCTTTTTGCTTATCGTAATGGTTGTGAGCATAATAACATTTTCGTTTGTTTCTGTTGATAATCCGCTCACGAGAATCGTTACAAGACTTTTATTGCTCCCTGTTGTTTCGGGAATTTCTTATGAAATTATAAAATTTGCAGGAAGAAGCAAGAGTAAATTTATGCAATGGGTATCAAAACCTGGTATGTGGCTTCAGAAAATAACAACAAATGAGCCTGATGACAGTCAGATTGAGGTTGCAATTGCATCGCTTTCGGCCGTGCTTACGGGAAATATTGAAGATGACAGGTGGTAAGCCTTGACTATTGAGGAAATTTTAAGAAAATCTACGCAAAAGCTAAAAGAATTTGGCGTGGGTGACACTCCGAGGCTTGATTGTGAGGTTTTGCTTTCAAAAAGCCTTGATTGTGACAGATTAAACCTTATATTAAATGCAAAAAAAAGCGTTCCTGACGATGCGATGGAACGCTTTTCGGCATATTTAAAAAGAAGATTAAATGATGAGCCTGTAAGCTATATTTTAGGCGGTCGGGAATTTATGTCGCTTGAGTTTCAGGTTTTGCCCGGTGTGCTTATTCCAAGACCTGATACCGAGGTTTTGGCTGAATTTGCGATAGAAAATGCAAAGAAATTAAAAAATCCTTATGTTCTTGATTTGTGCACGGGTAGCGGTGCTCTTGCGGTTTCGATTGCAAAATATTGTGAGCAGTCGCACGTTTGTGCGGTGGATTTTTCGGATATTTGCGTAAAAACCGCTGACGAAAACGCTAAAGCAAACGGAGTTTCGGAAAGAGTAAGCGTGATAAAACAGGATATTTTAGAGGATTTTGAGCTTGAAAATAAATTTGATATTTTAGTTTCAAATCCGCCATATATAAAAACCGAGGTGATAAAAACCCTTGATAAAACCGTAAAGGATTATGAGCCAAGCTCGGCTTTAGACGGCGGAGAAGACGGGCTTGTTTTTTATAGACGGATTGCGCATATTGCACCTAAATTTTTAAAAAACGGCGGTATTCTTGCTATGGAAATCGGCTATGACCAGGAAAAAGAGGTCTATGATATTTTGAATGAGGCAAAGGTATTTTCTGATATAGACTTTATCTGCGATTTGGCAGGAATAAAAAGAGTTGTAAAGGCTAGAGTGAAAATAGTGTAAATTGGAATTTAACTGTCGGTTGGGCGTTGCCTCCCCTGTGTAAGGGGAGGTGGGTTTCGCAAAGCGAAACTCGGAGGGGTTGTTATTAAAATACGTTCGTTGACACAAAAACAACCCCTCAGTCACCTTTCGGTGA
>JAGBHP010000017.1 GCA_017935435.1 Clostridia bacterium
GTTAAAGCATCCGACAAATGCTAGACTATATAAACTTTTTCAAATGTGGTTGACAAAATATTAATTATTATATATAATAATTATAGAAAAGGCAAGACCTCAAACGGTTATGCCAAAGACAGTTTATTTTTTAAAATAACACGACTTTGACGGGGCGTGTTATTTTTTTATGGAAATTACTAAAAGTAACAGAATAATCATAAATGAAATTATGTATTCATTATCCATAGCTATCACCTCCCTCAAAAGAGATGATGGCATAACCGCCCAGTTGTTATACTGTTTTAAGTCTTACCTTTTGTCAGAAATTCTGACAGTACACATTATATAACAATTTTTATATTATTTCAACATCTTTTTATAAAAACACTGCTATACTAAACAAAAAGACATCTTCATTTAAAGGCGGTTTATAGTTTCAAATCCTTGATATAATACGTCTTTTTCCCACATTTTCCTCTTTAACAAAAAGTTCACAAATTATCACTTGACAAACTATTATAAAAGTGCTATTTTTATATTAGCACTCAAAAGAGGTGAGTGCTAACAAAAGAGGTGAGAGCTATGGATATGGGCGAACGCAAAAAAAAGATACTCAGTTCGGTTGTAACAGAATATATCGTAAGTGCCGAGCCTGTCGGCTCACGAAACATTGCAAATAAATATAACTTAGGGCTTTCAAGTGCCACGATAAGAAATGAAATGGCAGACCTTGAGGATATGGGTTATTTAGAGCAACCGCATACCTCGGCAGGCAGAGTTCCGTCGGACAAAGGCTACCGTATGTATGTAAACGAGCTTATGAACGATTATGAGCTTTCGGTGCGTGACATAAAGGTTATAAAGTCGATGATGGAGCTTCGCTTAAATCAGCTTGATAAGCTAATTACAAACGCTGCAAAGGTACTCTCCGAGCTTACCAACTACACCGCAGTTTTTACTGCCCCCGAATTTAAAAAGGGCGCAATCAAAACAATAGAGCTTGTTCCGATTGATGAATCATCTATGCTTATAATACTCGTTACAAACGAGGGCATAATGAAAAACAAACGAGTAATGCTTCCTAAAAGCGTAACTCCCGAATTTATAACAAAATTTTCAAATTTGTTAAAAGAAAAGCTTTCGGGTCTTACGATTGAAGAAATTTCCGTCGGCAAAATTCAGGAAATAAAGCAGGCTATGCAGACGAATTTTGAAATTCTCTTCCCTGTGCTTGATTTTATTACCGATATAATTGATGATGTAAATAAAGAAACCGAGGTTTATTTATCGGGAACTACAAACATCTTTAATTACCCTGAATACAGTGACATCGGAAGAGCAAGAGAATTTTTAGAGCTACTCGATAACAAACCTGTAATTAAAAAGGCAATTTCAGGAAATAATGAAAGAAGACAAGGCAAGAAAAATGCTATCAGCATAAAAATAGGCGGCGAAAATGAGCTTGATGCTTTAAAAAATAAAAGTATTATCACCGCTGATTATTATATAGGCGAAAGGGCTGTCGGAAAGCTTGGCGTTATCGGTCCTACGAGAATGGATTATGCTAAAGCAGTAAAAAGGATTGAACGAATTTCGGCTTATATGAATAAAATTTTAGCAGAGCTTTATCAAAACAACAAGGGAGATTAGAAATGAGCAAAAACGAAAATACAAACGAAAAAATCCAGAACGAACAGGTAGAAGAAACTGTCGAAAATACAGAAGAAATCGCAGAAGATATTCAGGAAGAAAGTGAGCTTAACAAAAAATATAACGAGCTTTACGATAAATATTTAAGAACACTTGCTGAGTATGATAACTTTAAAAAACGTACTCAAAAAGAAAAGGATGAGCTTTTCTCATTTGCCGCAGCAGATACTGTGGGAAAAATTCTTCCTGTTATTGATAATCTTGAAAGAGCACTTTCGGCAGGCGATGAAAATGACCCGTTTGTAGTAGGTGTTAAAAAGGTTTACGAGCAGTGCTTTGAGATTTTTGAAAAAATGGGCGTTGAAAAAATTAAAGCCCAAGGGTGCGAATTTGACCCAAACGTTCATAATGCGGTTATGCACGTAGAAGATGAAACGCTCGGTGCAAACGTTGTGGCAGAAGAGCTTATGGCAGGCTACAAATATAAAGAAAAAGTAATACGTTACAGTATGGTAAAGGTAGCAAATTAAGTATTTTTCGCCTATCCTTTTAGGCGTATATATAAATTAATAAATAAAACTTACAAAATAGATTTGGAGGAAACAAAAATGGCAAAAATTATTGGTATTGACTTAGGTACAACAAATTCCTGTGTCGCTGTTATGGAAGGCGGCGAGGCTACTGTTATAGCAAACGCTGAAGGCGCAAGAACAACTCCGTCTGTTGTTGCTTTTACAAAAGACGGCGAAAGATTAGTTGGTCAGGTTGCTAAGCGTCAGGCAATCACTAACCCCGACAAAACCATTATTTCTATTAAAAGAGATATGGGCAGCGACAAAAAAATTCCGATTGACGACAAAAACTACTCTCCTCAGGAGCTTTCTGCTATGATTTTGCAGAAATTAAAAGCTGATGCTGAAAGCTACCTCGGCGAGCCTGTAACACACGCTGTTATCACAGTTCCCGCTTACTTTAACGACGCTCAGCGTCAGGCAACTAAAGACGCAGGTAAAATTGCAGGTCTTGAAGTTCAGAGAATTATCAACGAGCCTACCGCAGCAGCACTTGCTTATGGTATGGATAAAGAATCAGACCACAAGATTATGGTTTACGATTTAGGCGGCGGTACTTTTGACGTATCTATCTTAGAGCTTGGCGATGGTATTTTTGAAGTACTCGCAACCAACGGTAACAACCGTCTTGGCGGTGATGACTTTGACGAAAGAATTATAAACTTCTTAGCTGAAGAATTCAAAAAAGAAAACGGCATCGACCTCAAAAATGATAAAATGGCTCTTCAAAGACTTAAAGAAGCTGCTGAAAAAGCTAAAATTGAGCTTTCAGGTGTTACAACATCAAATATTAACCTCCCGTTCATCACAGCAGATGCAACAGGTCCTAAGCACTTAGATGTTACACTTACACGTGCTAAATTTGATGAATTAACTCACGATTTAGTTGAAGCTACAATGGGTCCTGTAAATCAGGCTCTTTCTGATGCAGGTCTTACACCTTCTGACATTGATAAGGTTCTCTTAGTCGGCGGATCATCCAGAATTCCCGCCGTACAGGAAGCTGTTAAAAAGCTCACAGGCAAAGAGCCTCACAAGGGAATTAACCCTGACGAATGTGTTGCATTAGGTGCTGCAATTCAGGCAGGCGTTCTTTCGGGTGATGTAAGCGGTATCGTTCTTTTAGACGTTACTCCCTTATCACTCGGTATTGAAACACTCGGCGGAGTATTTACAAAGCTTATCGACAGAAACACAACTATCCCTGCTAAAAAATCACAGACATTCTCTACCGCAGCTGACGGACAGACAAGTGTTGAAATTCACGTCCTTCAGGGCGAAAGAGAAATGGCTATGTATAATAAAACTCTTGGTAAATTCCATTTAGACGGTATTCCTTCAGCTCCGAGAGGCGTACCGCAAATCGAAGTTACCTTTGATATTGACGCAAACGGTATTGTTCACGTTTCAGCTAAAGATTTAGGAACAGGTCACGAACAGCAAATTACCATCACTTCAAACACAAACCTTTCTGATGAAGAAATCGATAAGGCAGTAAAAGAAGCTGAACAGTTTGCAGAAGAGGACAAGAAGAAAAAAGAAGAAATCGACGTAAGAAATAACGCTGACTCTTTGGTTTATCAGTCAGAAAAATCTCTTACAGATTTAGGAGATAAGATTGACGCGGGAGACAAAGCCGCAATTGAAGCTGAAATTGCAAAGGTAAAAGAAGCTTTAAAGGGCACAGATACGGCTGCAATCAAAGCTGCAAGCGAAGAGCTTTCTAAAAAATTCTACGAAGTAAGCGCAAAAATTTATCAGCAAAATGCACCTCAGGGTGACCCCAACATGGCAGGTGCGCAGGGTGCTGATATGGGTGGCGCAGCAAACGGCGGTGCTGACGGCGACGTTGTAGACACCGACTATGAAGTTGTAGACTAATATAATAACTTACAAGGGGCAGAAAGTATAGCACTTGTCTGCCCTTTACGTATATATATAAAGGGTGATTGTATGGCAGAAAAAAGAGATTATTACGAAGTCCTTGGCATAAATAAAGGCGCAAGTGACGATGAAATAAAAAAAGCCTTTCGTAAGATGGCAAAAAAATACCATCCCGACTTAAATCCCGATAACAAAGAGGCTGAGGCAAATTTTAAAGAAGTAAATGAGGCTTACGGCATTTTATCTGACCCAGAGAAAAAGTCACGCTACGACCAGTTTGGTCACGCAGGCGTTGACCCGAACTTCGGTGCAGGCGGAGGCGGCTTTGGAGGCGGCTTCGGCGGCTTTGATATGGGCGATATTTTCGGTGATATCTTTGGTGGTTTTGGCGGCGGCTTCGGTGGAAGAAGCGCAAGAAATGCACCAAAGCCGGGTCGTGATATAAGTGTTGAGCTTGAACTTACATTTGAAGAGGCGGCATTTGGCTGCGAAAAGGAAATAAGCCTTTATAGAACTGAATTTTGCCCCGATTGCGGCGGCAGCGGTGCTAAAGACCCAAATAGTGTAGAAACCTGTCACGTCTGCGGCGGCAGCGGTCAGGTAAGGGCTACTCAGCGCACAATACTCGGCAATATGCAGACTGTTACAACGTGTAATGCCTGCGGTGGTAAGGGTAAAATTATAAAAGACCCGTGCAAAACGTGCGCAGGTAAAGGTAAGGTTAGAAAATCACGCAAAATTAAGGTTAAAATTCCTGCAGGCATCGACCACGGACAGAGCATTTCACTTCAAGGTCAGGGTGACGTGGGTGACAAGGGCGCACCTATGGGCGATTTGTACGTAACAGTCAGAATCAGACCTCACGAAATTTTCAGACGTGATGGCTATAACATAAGCTGCGAAATTCCGATTTCATTTGCACAAGCAGCACTTGGTGCAGAGCTTGAAGTGCCAACTTTAGACGGTAAGGTAAAATATCAGATTGCCGAGGGTACTCAGCCGGGCACAATTTTCCGCTTAAAAGGAAAAGGCATACAGATGCTAAGACGCAACGCACGTGGCGATATGTATGTTAAGGTAAATGTTATAGTTCCCAAAAATTTATCCTCAAAGCAAAAAGCTCTCCTTCGTGAATTTGAAGGTATGGATAAATCGAACGCAAAATCCAAAGGATTTTTTGAAAATTTAAAGAAAAAGCCGGAGAATGAATAATGCTTTTTATAAATCTTACATCAACAAATCCCTATTTTAACTTAGCGTGCGAGGAATTTCTTTTGGAAAATTTCACAGAGGATATTTTTATGCTCTGGCAAAACGACAACACCGTTGTTATCGGCAGAAATCAGAACACGCTTTCTGAGATTAACTATGATTACGTAAAAGAAAACGATATTCGCGTTGTGCGCAGAATGTCGGGTGGCGGTGCGGTTTATCACGATAAGGGTAACGTAAATTTTACATTTATAAAATCTGCAGACGGTCTTTTTGCAGACTATAAGACTTTTACAAAGCCGATTATTGATTTTTTAAAAACCTTGGGAGCTGACGCCGTTTTATCAGGCAGAAACGATATTTTAATTGACGGCAAAAAGATTTCGGGAAATGCGCAATTCACTAAATGCGGTCGCATTCTTCATCACGGAACTCTGCTTTTTTCTTCGTCATCCGATGTTATTTCAAAGGTGCTTAACGTATCGGAGGAAAAGATTAAATCAAAAGGCGTAAAATCCGTAAAAAGCAGGGTTACAAACATATCAGAGCATATAAATTTACCCATTGACTCAAGGGAATTTAAAGAGCGTCTGGCTTCATTTGTGGTTAAAAATTACGAAAACTGCCAAGAATATGATATACAGGGGTTAGCAGATAAAATAAATGAGCTGTCACGCAAAAAATACGAAACGTGGGAATGGAATTTCGGCTATTCGCCTAAATATGATTTTTTGAGGAAAAAAAGATTTCCGTTTGGAAGTGTTGAGGTAAACCTTTATATTGAAGACGGAATTATAAAAAATGCCAAAATTTACGGTGACTTTTTTTCAAAGAAAAATGTTGATGAATTTTGCGCAATATTAAGCGGTGCAAAGCACAAAAAGGAAGAAATTGAGCAAAAGCTTTTAAACGTAAATACTGACGATTATATTTCGGGTATGAATAAAAGCGACTTTTTAGAATTGTTGTTTTAATTGGAGGATGTATATGGAAAATCTTGTGTATGAAACCAAAAACGGTTGGGAAAGCTTAACGGACTCACAAAAAAAAGAGGTTTTTTACTTTTCAAAAGGATATGCAAAATACTTAGATAACGGCAAAACTGAGCGTCTTGCCTGCCGTGAGGCTGTGCGCTTGGCAAAAGAAAACGGCTTTGTGGATTTGGAAGAAAAAGAAACGCTTAAAAGCGGTGACAGAGTTTATATGGTAAACCGTGACAAATCGGTTTACTTTGCAGTAATCGGCAAAGAAGATATTGAAAAAGGTATAAATTTTGTAATTTCGCATATTGATTCCCCAAGAATTGATTTAAAGCAAAATCCGCTTTATGAAGACGGCGAGCTGGCACTTTTAAAAACGCATTATTACGGCGGAATTAAAAAATATCAGTGGACAGCAACACCTCTTTCATTAATAGGCGTGGTTGCGCTCGAAAACGGAGAAAATGTGAATATTTCAATCGGCGAAAATGATGATGAGCCTATTTTTTACATCTCTGACCTTTTAATTCACCTTGCTACCAAGCAGATGCAAAAAAAGCTTCACGAGGGAATTGAGGGCGAGGCTTTAAATATTATTATCGGCTCTACGCCCGATGAAAAAAGCGAAAAAGATAAGTTCCGCACAACAGTTTTAAAGCTTTTAAATGAAAAATACGGAATAAAAGAAGAAGATTTTTTAAGCGCAGAGCTTGAAGCAGTTCCAAACTTTAAGGCTCGTGATATCGGTCTTGACAGAGCTTTAATCGGTGCATACGGTCACGATGACAGAGTTTGTGCATATACTTCTCTCATGGCACTTTTAGAAGAAAAAGAGCCTCAAAAAACTGCCGTTTGTATGTTTTCTGACAAAGAAGAAATCGGCTCTATGGGTAACACAGGTATGCGCTCGGCATTTTTTGAGTATGCTACTGCCCTCTTGATTGAAAAAACAAAGGGAACATATAACGAGCTGAGCTTAAAACGCACGTTTAGAAACTCTGATTGCTTATCTTCTGATGTAAATGCGGCGTTTGACCCAACATACCCCGAGGTTAATGACAGAAAGAACTGCGCATACCTTTCACGTGGTGTTGTTATTACAAAGTACACAGGCTCAAGAGGAAAATCAGGCACAAGCGATGCTTCGGCTGAGTTTGTAGCTAAAATCCGCAGAATTTTTAATGAGGGAAATGTCGTGTGGCAGACCGCAGAACTCGGCAAAGTCGATGAGGGCGGCGGCGGAACAATTGCACAATACGTTGCAAACCTTGATATAAACGTTATTGACTGCGGTGTACCGCTTCTTTCAATGCACGCACCCGTTGAGGTTGCATCAAAGCTTGATATTTATATGGCATATAAAGGATATAAAGCATTTTATAGAAATTACTAAAAATTTTAACAAAAAACAGACCTCAAAAGTCGAAATATCGCCTTTTGAGGTCTTGTTTTATCTGTATTTTTTGCAAAATCTGCAATTTTCATCATCACAAAGAGTTACGTTTTTATCCTCTTTAAATAGCTTCATACCGATATCGTAAAGCTCTTTTAAATCCATAACATAAATTTTACCCATACCAAGCTTTTCTTCCTTTACTGTAAGACCTTTTTTAATAGCTCTTACATAAAACTTTGAGTCTAAATTTTTAGGCTTATAAAAATCTCGGCAACCTGGAACGTGGTTATGAATAACCTCTGTATGAATTTTGCCGTCAGCGTCTTTAATTTTCACTATGGCATTTTCTAAAAAATCACTTTTTGCCTTATATTCAATATAGTGAATAAAGGTGTTACTGCCGGCACCGCATCCGTAAAAGCAAACCTTGCCGTTTAAATTAAGCGCCTCTGCCATAGGGCTTGTGTCCGATGCAGGTGGGTCTAAAAGTGCCTGCTTACTTGTGCAAATTTCGGCTTTTTCGCCTAAGCCGCACCACGAATGAGACGAGTGTGCGCTCCTTACCGCTCCTTTTCTTCTTGCCATAGCCTTAGGAAGCTCCCCTGTCCAGATGTTTTCTATATTTTCTTTTTCAAAGGGTCTGAAATTCCTACCTTTATTAAGGCTTCCTTCAAACGCAGCATAAGGTCTTGTAAAGCTCGGCATTAAAACTCCGCCGCTTTTTCCTACCGTTTCATAAAACGCATCAATTACGGTATCTGCGCCGTTTTCTGTATGCCCACAGCCAATTTGTGCGCCGTGCACTAAAAGACAGTCGCCTTCTTTAATTCCAAGCGCAGAAAGCGCATTTTTTATATCGTCTTTTGAAAGCTTTTCGCTCTTTACAAGCTCTAAATATCCGCCGTCTGCAAGAATCATTACCGCATTTACGTATTTTTTTACCAAGCTTTCATTAAGGGTTATATTGTTATGAAATGCAGTCTTTAAAATAATTTCCTTTAAATTCGTTTTCCCGTCCATATAAGACAGTATTTCATAAATAACCTTGGCATTTTCGCCATCAAGAATTCCCTTTCTTTTTTGCTCGGATATTTTTACAAGGTCTGCCGGAAGAAACCTGTCCTTCCTTTTCGCAACGATTTTTTCCGCATAATCGAGCCATTTTAATGAGATTTGTTCACCGCAGTACTCTGTTTTTTTCAAAAAAGCTTTGCTTTCCGCAATATCATCGTCGGTTTTTCCCAAAAAATCAAGGATTTTTAATATACATTTTTCATAATTTTCAGGATTAAGCGCATTGTGCGAATTTTCTTCCTCGCATAAAATGAGCGATTCCACGTTTATTTCGTCAAGCTTCTTTTCGCCTCCGATATTCTCCAAATGCTGCGTCAACGCTGCAAAGCCATAGCGCTCCATAGCAAAAACAAAGCGTATCGAAAAGTGAGGCTGCTTTTTATTAGCATTTTTTATCATATCTAATATAAGCTTCATCGCACTTGCCGCTAAAATTACACCCGGGATTTCCTCAGGCGCAGTCTGCTTATAAAGATGCGCCGTAACCCACAATTCCTTTTCGCTTTCACCCTTAATCAGCACCGTAACCGCATCTGTTTGTCCGCAGTATTTTTTACCGTCGGACTCTGCCTTTACTTTAACGCCGCCCGATAAAACTGCTCTTCTCAAATTGTCACACTGCTTGCTTTCTACATAAAATCCAAGAAAATCACGGCTATCTGCCTGCGCATATCTGCTTTTTGCATCAAAAGCGTCTTTCGGTGAAAATTCGGTTATAAAGCCGAGTGCACCAAGGTCAAGAAGCGGGGAAATATTCTCACCACAAGGTCTGTTTCCCTTTTCAAGCAAAACCAAAGAGCCGCGTGCATCCTCACCTGCATACACCATAGCCTCCGACACAACATTTGTTATCGTTCCGCCCTCAGGTGTTGCGGCAGAATGTCTTATAAGGCTAAAAGGTTCTGTTTTTAAATCCGCAAGCACCTTTTCTTCAAAAGGAACGCTTGAAGATAAAACAGTAAGACTGCCGACACTTGCATCCCACGCATAAGGCATTAACGTATCCCTGTAAACTGTTTTTCCGTCAGCAGGAAACGAAAGCAATTCTGCCTCCGCTCCCTCCTCTTTTAAAAGCTTATGCAAATAACTTGCTGACCTTTTGTAGTCTTCGTTTGTCTGCCCACACTCTGCTTTGCTAAACTCACGTGTATGCTCAAGTGCCCATTTAAGGTAAGAACCTATTTCGATTTTTTCCAATAATTCCTTCATAAAGCCTGTCCTTTTTTATCTTATTTCGCCTAAAAGCTCTTTTCCGCCTTCAATAATTTTTACTGCAACATCGCCCTTGTAGCTTGATGTTCTTGCTTCATATCCACCCTCATCAAATGCTGATTTTACAGGGAAATAGCCTGCGCTGCCGTTAGTTAAGGCACACGGCATAATCATTTTAAATCCCTCTGCTTTTTTAATTTCAACGCCAAGCTCTGTAAAAGGCTCGCCGGGGATACCCAAAAATGCAACGTCACCAATTTTGAGTGCTGTAAGCGTTAAAACGTACTCTTTAGGTCCGTTTTCCATTCTGCACATACGAAGAGCTTCAGCTACAACTGTTGTAAGCTGCATTGCTTTATATGGAATTTCATCATCACGTCCTGCATCGTGAAGCTCTTTATATTTTCTTGCAAGCGGCATATCTTCCGGTTTCGGCACATTTGCATCAACAGTAATATCTTTTTTCATTATGCTGATATCATCAACATCAATAAAGTGCGCCTTATCATAAACCTGAAGCACAGTTCCTGCAATAGCACGGCCAACAAA
>JAGBHP010000018.1 GCA_017935435.1 Clostridia bacterium
GCCGGTGCCGGTGTTGTCGTTCAGGTTACCGAATACCATGGGCATGACGTTGACAGCGGTGCCCCAGGAGTAGGGGATGTCATTGTCACGACGGTAAACGTTTGCTCTGGGGTTGTCCCATGAACGGAAAACGGCTTTAACAGCACCCATAAGCTGTTCTTTAGGATCAGCCGGGAAGTCTTCACCGATTTTTGACTTGTATTCAGCCTTAAACTGCATAGCAAGTTCTTTTAAATCTTCTGCTGTAAGCTCGATATCCTGAGTTACGCCTTTAGCTTCTTTCATTTCATCGATTAACTGCTCGAAGTATTTCTTACCAACTTCCATAACAACGTCAGAATACATCTGGATAAATCTTCTGTAACAGTCCCAAGCCCAACGGGGATTGCCTGATTTTGCAGACATTGTTTCAACAACGTCTTCGTTAAGACCGAGGTTTAAGATGGTATCCATCATACCCGGCATTGAAGCTCTTGCACCTGAACGAACAGATACGAGGAGCGGATTTTCTTTATCACCAAATTTTTTACCGCAGATTTCTTCCATCTTTACGATATTTTCCATAATTTCAGCCTGGATAGCATCATTAATCTTCTTGCCGTCCTCATAGTACTGAGTACAAGCTTCAGTTGAAACAGTGAAGCCCTGGGGAACCGGAAGACCGATTTTTGTCATTTCAGCAAGGTTAGCACCTTTACCACCTAAAAGGTTACGCATAGAAGCATCGCCTTCGCTGAACAAGTATACATACTTTTTGCTCATGAATAAAAAACCTCCTGTAAATATTTATTTCTAATTTTTATTAGCAAATTTAGCCTTGATAACGTGTACATGACGTCACCACTCTTCATTATACCAATTAATTGGTAAAAATGCAAATTATTTTTTCATATTTTATATAATATTTTACAATTTTTTTAAAATCAACGAATATTTCTGCTTTTTAAAAGGAAAATCAGTATATTTTTACCCAAAATTTTGCTTTTTATTCCTTTTTATAGTTAAGAATCATAATTCCTGCGCACATAAGCAGCAAAGTAATTAAAAGATTTACGGGCGAAACCAGGCTTTCTTCAGAAAGCATCAGTTTAGAAAGCAAAACGCCGAAAACGGGAGTTGTAAAGCTGTAAAATGTTACCTTTGACACAGGATTGTGTTTTAAAAGCACGCCCCAGATTGAATATGCCGCAGCCGACAAAAACGCAAGGTAAATTAAAACTGAAATTGCCTTAATTCCCGAAACTGCGATAATTCCGCCAAAGATAAGACCTACAATTATCATTACAATTCCGCCCATAACAAACTGATAACCGCTGATTATAACCGCATCTTCAAACTTTGAGTATTTTTTCACCAGCACCGCCGATGCCGCCGATGCAATTGCCGAGAAAATAACAAAGCAGTCACCAAAAAAGTTCATATTAAAATCAAGACCGTTTAGGTTGATTAAAATAATTCCGCCAAAGCCGAGTATGCAAGCTAAAATCTTTTTAAACGTGAGCTTTTCCTGACGGAAAATAAGGCTTGCAATTAAAAGCGCAAAAAATGCAGAAGAGCCACTTGCAACCGTTCCCTTTACGCCCGAGGTATTTGCAAGACCGATATAGAAAAATATGTACTGAACTACCGTCTGAAAGGTTGCAACAGTTGCAACACGACCTAAATTTTCCTTTTTGGGATAAAGAAATTTCTTTCTCGCAAGCGAATATATTAAAATAACCAAAATTCCTGCCAAAGTAAAACGCACGCCTGCAAAAAGCATTGTAGATGCCGTATCACGCACAGGCAGCATAAGCTCATATCCAAGCTTTATAAAAGGTGTCGCACTTCCCCAAAGTGCACAGCAAAAAAGCGCCGCCAGCGCTACTATAAATTTGTTTGTAAAAATAGTCTGTTTTGTTTGTTCCATTTTGCTAATCTCCTTTTTAGTTTTGCCTGTATATTTTAACATAAAAGCAAAAATTATACAACTCTTTTTTAGAAATTGCATTAAAATATGAAAGAAAACTTTAGCTTGTACTTTAGATAATTCTGCGTGCCGTATTTACACTTACAAATAATGCCGCTTTTGCTTTTGTCGATTTTTCTTGTATTTTGTCGAAATCTATGTTAAAATGAATTTATAATAGCAAATATCACAAAAAAATATAAAAGTGTGGTGTTGTAATGTTCTTTAAAGAGGGCAGAAGAATTAAGGGCGGTATCCCTATGGATGCGATTTCCCCTTTTATAATGCCGAGCCGTGTCGGTGCTGCTAATTCTTTTCGTGCAACCATTGACATTTCCGAATGCGAAAAGCTCATCCGTGCAAAAAGAGCTGAGGGCATGGCAGGTCTTGGTATGATTCATCTTTTTATGGCGGCATATGTAAGGGTTGTTTCGCAGCTCCCCGGGATTAACCGTTTTATACGCGGTCAGCGTCTTTATGCACGAAATGATATTCAGATATGTATGACGATAAAAAAAGAAATGAAGCTCAATGCTCCCGAATCGGTGGTAAAGCTGTGCGTTACTCCTATGGATACCATCGGCTCAATTTATGAACTACTGAAAAAAGAACTTGAGGAAAACCGCAAAGAAGGCGACCGCAATAACATGGACTCTGCCGCCAGAGCTTTGGTCTTTTTGCCGAGGGTTTTCTTAAAATTTACTGTGTGGTTTTTAAAATTCTTAGATTATTTTGGTATGCTTCCGCGCTTTTTGGTAAAACTCAGCCCGTTTCACGGCTCAATGTTTATAAGTAACTTAGGCTCACTTGGCATACATCCTATTTTTCATCATTTGTACGATTTTGGAAATCTGCCGCTATTTATTACAATCGGTGCTAAAAGAACGGAATACGTTTTAACGCAGTCGGGCGAAACCGAAAAAAGAAAGCTTATGGATTTCACGCTTGTTTGCGATGAACGTATCTGCGACGGACATTATTATGCAAGCGCATTTAAAATGCTCAAAAAACTGCTTGAAAATCCCGAACAGCTTTTTACACCGCCTGAAAGAGTAGTTGAAGATATTAAATAATAAAAAACGAAGAAACTCATTTAATGTTTCTTCGTTTTTGTTTTATTTAATTTAAGCTATTATATTCTGTTAACGCCCGTCTTAATTGCCGCTTCTGCCACTGCCTTTGCAACCGTTTTACCCACTCTTTCATCAAAAGCCTTGGGAAGAATGTACTCGGCATTTATTTCATCATCGCAAACGAGTGATGCAATAGCGTAAGATGCCGCAATTTTCATTTCTTCGTTGATATCGGATGCTCTCACATCAAGCGCACCACGGAAAATTCCGGGGAACGCCAAAACGTTGTTTATCTGATTCGGATAATCCGAGCGGCCTGTTCCTATAACGGCAGCACCTGCTTCTTTAGCTTCGTCAGGGAAAATTTCAGGAACAGGATTTGCCATCGGGAATACAATAGCATTTTCGTTCATCGATTTTACCATATCCTTTGTAACAACGCCCGGAGCAGAAACGCCGATAAATACGTCTGCACCTTTTAGAGCGTCAGCTAAAGAGCCTGTAATATGTTCTTTGTTAGTTGTTTTAGAAAGCTCCTTATGAGCATCGGAAAGGCTTTCATCGCCCTCGCAGATAATACCGAAGCGGTCACACATAACAATATTTTTAATACCAATCTTTAAAAGGTGGTTACAAATAGCAGTTCCCGCAGAGCCTGCGCCGTTAATTACGCATTTTACGCTGTCTGCGCTCTTTTTAACGCATTTTAAAGCATTAATAAGTGCCGCCGCAACAACGATTGCAGTTCCATGCTGGTCATCGTGGAAAACAGGGATATCGCATTTTTCTTTTAAACGTCTTTCAATTTCAAAGCAACGTGGAGCTGCAATGTCCTCTAAGTTAATTCCGCCAAAGCTGCCCGAAATATTATAAATTGTTTCTACAAGCTCATCTGTATTCTGAGTTTTAATACAAATCGGAAAAGCATCAACATCTGCAAACTCTTTAAATAGCACACATTTACCCTCCATAACAGGCATACCCGCCTCGGGGCCGATGTTACCAAGACCCAAAACTGCGCTTCCGTCGGTTATTACCGCAACTAAGTTGCTTCTTCTTGTAAGCTCGTATGATTTATTAACATCCTTTTGAATTTCAAGACAAGGTTCTGCAACGCCCGGTGTGTACGCAAGCGAAAGACTTTCGGAGTCATTTACCTTTGCACGTGCGCAAACCTCAATTTTGCCCTTCCAGTCATAGTGTTTTTCAAGTGATTTTTGCTTAATATCCATTTGTTTTCCTCCAAGTTTTTGCCATTTTTTATGCTTCTACGTCGTACTCTTTTCTTATCACATCACCTGTAATATCTCTGCCCGTGGCGTATTTATAAACCTGACGAACATGTCTAATGAGCTTTTCTTTTTCCTTTTCGCTCTTTAACTCTTTATAAAGCTCATCAACAGGCCACGAAACCATTTGTTTTCCTTTCTTTTCGACAGCCTTTAAGATAGAGAATGTAACCTTTTTAAGCTCTTTTCCATCTAAATAAAGGTGCATAGCAAGACCGTAATCAGGAAGATGCTTCTTAACTACGATGCTTGAATTTATTGTCATACTGAAATTACCCAAAGAATAAGCAACAGGAATGCCTTTTTTAAACGTTGCTCTTTGTACCATATGAGAATGTGATGCTAAAATTGCATCTGCACCTGCACGAACAGCCTGGTCAACTACATATTTTGAGAATGAACCGGGTTCCACATTAAACTGACCGCCGATATGCGGATAGCAGATAACAAAATCCGCCTTTTCTTTTGCGGTTTTAATATCGCTTACAAACTGGTCGATATAAGGCTCAATTGCATCAAAATTGATATAGTCATCAGCACGTGCAACAGTACCGGGAAGACCTACCCATTTTCTTATAACCGCTCTTTTTTCCGTAATAAGATTTTTAAAGAGCTTATCCACCCACGAATTCATTTTTTTGCGAACATCGGGCAGATAGGTATAAATATCGTAAGGGCGAACGCAGTTTATGTATTTAAAGTTTTCCTTTTCCTCATCGGGAAGGTCTTTATTGGTGGTATATGTATACGCAACAAGTGCAAATTTTACACCGTCAACCTCAAAGTAATAAGCTTCCTCGCGACCCTTTTCAGGAAGGAACGAACCCGTATGCGGAAGTCCGATTTCATCAAGAACCTTTATAGTTCTCTTCATACCCTCAAGACCACGGTCTAAGGTGTGGTTGTTTACAGTTGATACTAAATCTACGCCTGCTTCTTTGGTTGCTACCGCAAAGGAATCGGGTGCGTTAAACACAAAGAAACGGTCAGAATACGGTGTAGAGTCACCGCCTAACGGAAACTCCAAATTTCCTATTACGTAATCAGCCTCCGAAAGCATAGGACGAACTTTAGCGTAAAGTCCGCTAAAATCATAGCTTCCGTCTTCTTTTTGTGACGCCTTTAAAATCGGCGGTTCACACATAATGTCGCCTAAAACTGTAATTTTCATCTTTTCCACCTCATATTTTTTGCATAATGCAATTTTAAAACTTATGTATTTCATTGTAACACAAATTAGCCACTCAGTCAATTTATAAAACCGATAAAATGCAACAAAAAGGGCTTTTTCAAAAAAATATACCCAAACAAAAAAAATGTCCGTTGACGCAATAATTAATTACAAATATAATTAAAATAGATAATTATATTCGGAGGTTTGGTTATGGTAAACAAAAACGATTTAAGTGCGATAGATTACGCAAAGCTTTGTTGCGACAGTATGATGAGGCGCTTTAGTGCGCCCGACCTTCCGCCTGCAGGAAGATTTCACTATCATCAGGGCGTTTTGCTTTCAGGCTTTGAGCGTACCTTTAAAAATTGCGGTGACGAAAAATATCTTACATATATAAAAGAGTGGGTTGATAGCATTCTTCTTCCTGACGCAAGCTATAAATGCGTTCACGATTATGAGCTTGACGGCATTATGCCTTGTCTTTTACTCTTTTTCCTTTATGAAAAATTCGGTGAAAGCCAATATAAAAAAGCACTCGATGATGCAATAGCAAAATATAAAGCGTGGAAATGTACACCCGACGGCGGTATGTGGCATATGCTCCACCACACAGACCAGATGTGGCTTGACGGTTTTTATATGGCAAGTCCAAATATGGTAAAATATGCGTTAGCCTTTGGTGATGACAGCTTAATAGAGAAAGCATACATACAAATGAAGCTTATGCGTGACAATTTAAGAGATGAAAAAACAGGTCTTTTCTATCACGCCTGCGATTTTTCAAAGCAAGCTTCATGGGCAAACAAGGAAACAGGTCTTTCTGCAATCTTCTGGGGTCGTGCTATGGGTTGGTACGTTGTTGCGGCGGTTGATATTGCAGAACTTCTTCCCGAAAGCCATAGTCTGCGTCAGGAATTTATTGACGTTGCAACCAGTATGCTTAAAGCTTTGGTAAAATATCAGGAAAAAACAACAGGTCTTTGGTATCAGGTAATCGATAAAGGTGACTTAAAAGATAACTGGCTTGAAACCTCGTGTTCTGCACTTTACACATACGCTCTTTGCAAAGCTATTCGCAACGGTTGGCTCGATAGTTCATACAAAGAGTACGCTTCCCTTGGCTATAAGGGCGTAACCGATACAATCGAAATCGATGAAACCGACCTTTTAAGCGTACCACGTATTTGCATAGGCACCTGCCTCGGCGATTATAAATTCTACGTAAACAGAAGCACCCAGGCAAATATGCTAATCGGCGTGGGCGCATTCCTGCTTATGTGTAATGAATACCACGAGCTTACAAAATAAGTAATTTACAAGAATAAAAGCTATACAGACGATTTTTCGTTTGCATAGCTTTTTTCGTAATTTTTATTGACAAAATTAAATATTTAGATTATAATATAGACGGATAGAGGGCAAGACCGCAAAGCGGTTAGCCAAGAATAAAGTTAAAAATAACTGCTACAACTTGACCGGAGGAGCAGTTATTTTTTTATGGTTATTACAAGAAGTAATATATAAAAGTCATATCACATTTTGTGCCTTGTGTGGTATACGCATTTTTTTACACGCCTTTATGTGTCCCTATACGTACTTGGCGTTACTCCATATATCTTTTTAAACGTTCTTCTGAACGTTCTCACATTAAGATATCCGACCCTTTCTGAAATTTTTTCTACCGTTTCTTCTGTATTTATCAGCATATTTCTTGCCTTGCTCATTCTCACATTAGTAATATATTCAAGGAGACCTTCACCCGCATATTTTTTAAACTGGGTAGAAAGATAGCTTTGATTAACCTTAAAGTGTTCGGCGATAAGTGCGCCTGATAAATTCGGGTCATCGTAATAAGCATCTATAAATTCTTTAATTTTAACAACAATCTTTTTAGATTTTTCGATGCTTTCGGCAAGACTTTTTGTGCATATTTCGCTGAAAATATCGGTAAATTCATTTTTAATATCAATAACCGTTTCGCATCTGTCAATTCGCTCAAAAACCTGAAAATGTTCTAAAATATTATCTATACCCGCCTCACCCGTATCATTTAAAACCTTTAAAACGCTTCCTAAAACGTCATAAACCAGGCATTTTACCATTTGCACCTGAGGTCTTAGCTGATTTAGGTTTTCGTCAAAAATATTTTCCAAAATATCAAGGCTTGCGTCTATATTTCCCGATTTTAATGCACTAATCATTTGAATTTCCTTATCAATCGGGAAATAATAAAGGCTTGCTTTGCTATCCTTTATGGTGTCATACTCGATTACGTCATTTTTTACAAAAAGCTTATATTCCATAATATGAACTGCCTCGGAATAGCTTTGTCTTAATCCGTCAAAGCCCTCGTGAGTGCCCGACTGCCCTGCCAGAAAATTTAAGTTAAAATTAGTTCTTGCAAATTCCATTGTTTTTACAAGCGCCGACTTTATTTCAAGCGAAACATTTTGGTTTTTACTGTTTATTATGCAAATAAAATTGTCATTTAGGTTACAAAAAACAGGCACGGTTTCGCCAACAAGCGTTTCACCTAAAACATTTGATATAATAAGCCGTGCAAGCTTATCATCATCTTTATTTTCGGCATTTTCTTCAAAAAACAAGCCCGATGTATCCATATAAAACATTACAACAGTAAAATATTTTTCGTCAAAAGTTACTCCAACGCTTTTTAAAAGCTCCGAAAGAGAAACCTCCGAAATATTTTCACCATTTAACAGCTTATTAAGTACGGCATCCTTTACAACCAGGCTTTGTATCTTCATTTTGTTATTTTGCTCTTCTCGTTTTTCAAGAAGGTCAACTATAACACTGTTTATATACGCAAGCTCGTTTACATTTTGCTTTTCAAGCGCCTCTTTTTGTTCCTTGGAGAGTTTTTTCATAATCTCCATAATCGGCTTTTTATTTTTATTCGTCATATAAAAAGCAATGCTTATACCCAAAACTATAAAAACAAGCGCCATAACAACAGTAACAACTCTTATTGGCGAAAGCTCTTTTAAATACTCGTCTTTTTCTACTATACTTAAATATTTCCAATCGTTTTGTATGGATTTTGTGCATAAAACAACCTTGTTTTTAGCAATATAAACCCCGTCTTTGCCTATTTTATCCATAGCGTTTAAAGCAATCTGCTCAATCTCTTCATTTTCATCGTAATTCGTAATGAAAACCTCATTGTTTTTATCTAAAATGCAGATGTCACCGATATAGGCATCTTTGGTGTTCGTTTCAAGGAGCGTAGAGTTTTTAAGCTCAACAACAATCGTTGCCTTTGGCGTAAAAAGGTCTGTTGAAAAAATTGAAAAGGTGTATAATAAATCCGCCTCATATGCGCTTGCATCTTTATCGGGAATACGCACATATTTCCCCGTAGACTCTTCCTTTAGAATACTTACAAATTCATCTGCTGTAATTTTTTTGTTTTTGTACCTTACCTTATAATAGAGCGCAGAATTTTGTGCAATCGAACTGTCAACAACATAGTCGGTATTTTTAAAATAAATATATATCCTTTCAACTTCATTTTCAATGCTTTCCCACGTGGAAATATATTTTTTTACATAAATCATATCGTATAAATATTTAGCGCTAAGCGCAGTTTCGTCCATCATAGAACGCACTTTTTCATCCCTTGAAAGCTCTGTTGCAAGGTCTGCAATATTTTTTTGCAGATTATCAAGCTTTATTCGTCTTTTTTCAAGCACTTCGGCATTTATGGCATTAATCTGCCCCAATACCTTATCTGATGCCGACTGATATGTATATATATTTATGAAAGTTGCTACCGCAATGATTAAAATGTAAGAAATAAACCACGAAAGCGATATACTCTTTCTGTTAAAACGCTTAAAAAAATGCACAAAATCACCTCGCACGTACTTATGCATCAATTTTAACACAAGTAATCGTTTATAGCAAGGGATTTTGTGCTCTTATTTTTTCGTTTGTATTATTTTGTGTATGATGTAACGCCATTTGTTACAAGCGTTGCATTTTTAATACCGCTCCACGCAAAAACCTTTACGGTATTTCCTGAATCAACACTTGGGATATCAATTGACAAGCTCTCTTTTTCGCCTGCGCTGACAGTTTTAATTAAAACCTTATTTTGCACAAACTTATTTCCGTTCCATACACTTGCAATAAAGTAAACCTTTTGCTCTTCGTCTGAAACGTTATTTAAAAGAGCATCAATTTCTGCACCGCTATCGGTCGGGGTAATTACCACATTATTTATGCTTACGCTGTTTGACGTTGTTGTAAACTCTGCTTTTCTTACTCTTCCGAGAGGAATATTTTCCCAAACCTCAATGTCTTTAGAAAGCTCTACGGTATAATCTAAATTTTCTTTAAGCTTTTCGCCGAGCTTAAGTAAAATCTTGTTATTTTCTGTGTTGTAGCCAACATCTGAGAGCCTCACCTCTACTCCGTTTTGCAAAAGCTTTACCTTACTTTCATCTGCGCCTTTAATTGACTCATCAAGATAAATTTCAACAATTTCAGCATCACAGTCAACTGCAAAGCCTGTATTTTTGCCATCTGCGCCAAAGCCTGTGATGTTTGGAATTGCTTTTGTTTCGCTTAATTTTATATTATCAAAAGCAATCCATTTTTCGCTTTCAACCACACGCGGAATGTAAAATCTTATCTGCAATATTTTACCGTTTAAGTCTAAAATCGACTTATTTCCGACAACAAGGGTCATAGCGTCAGAATCACACACGCCATTTTCATATTTTCCTACATAAATATCATAGGTATAGTCAAAATAATCACCATTGGGTACCCACGAAAGATAAATGCTTGCCTTATACCAGCATTTTTCGTCATAAGAATAAGTTCCGCTACCCATATTGTTTACCATTTCACGGTCAAAATACACCGCAGACACATCGCTCTTTTTTGAATCGTTGTCATAAAAACCAATTCTAAATGTTCCGTTACGTGAATCTCCGCCTGCTTTTACATAGTCCGTCTTTTCGTTTATGTAAAAATCCATACAAAGCTCAAGATTTCCTTTAACTCCCGCAGTTTGCATGGAAGCTACGGGAACATTTAAGCTTGGCTGACTTGCGCCCTCACCTAAAATTCCTATTTTAAGGCTTTTGCCTCTTGCATCACTTTCTATAATTTCCTTGCTTTCCATATATCCGCTGTATTCAGAAGCGATGACGCCCGAATCAAAGGTTATTGTTCTTTCCTGCGATGAATTATCGTTACCGACAGTTTTTCCGCCAACTAAGAAATCTCCGTCTTCTGCCATAACACGAACTGCATCCTCTTCGTTTACAAAGAAGTTAATTTTTTGTTCGTCAGGCATAGTAGCACCGCCTGCAGAAATTACAATATTCTCAGTTAAAACAATTTCGTGCGTTTTGTTTTGCGAAAGCGCATTTTTTGGAATAATTACAATTCTTTTGTTTTCTTTATCATAGCTTTGCGAAATTTCATAAGGAATTTTTTCATCGCCGTCTATTTCGTATAAGAAAACATCTCCGTCTTTTACATCTTCAATTGCATCGCTTAAAGCTACCGCCAAAACAGTTGCAGTATAATTTATCGTTCCGCCAATTTCTGCTTCTTGTAAGCTTTCCTCGCTTGTACCGCTGAAAAATTTAGTAATTTCAGGTGAGTCTTTTACACTAAACTCTATATTTTGCTCGCTTAAAAGCTTAATATCACATTTATCTGCTAAAACATTCGTTGTAAGAACAATTTCATACTTTCCCTTTGGCTTTAATGCATTTTGAGGCTTAATTACAATTCTTTTATTTTCCGAATCATAATAGGTTTCTAAAATCTCGCAAGCAGTTTTCCCAGAGCCTGACTTTTCGTATAGCAAAACATCGCCGTTTTTTACTTCCTGCAGATAGTCGCTCATATTAACCGCTAAAACAGATGCCGTATAGTTTACAGTTCCGTTCGCCTCTACCTCTGTCATATCACTTTCTGAATTACCGCAAGAAAGGCTTAAAATTTCAGGCACATTTCTTTCCTGCAAAACCTTAACGTTATCAAGAGCCGCCCATATCCCTGCGTGTACATCCGATGAATTCATATTTTCTATCGGCGAATAAAATCTTACCGAAGACATATTGCCTGCTGCGTGCATCGCCTTTTCTTCTCTTACAACCTTAGTCATTTCGCCGCTTGGGTCGAGTCTGCCGTTTTTAATCGGAACAAAAGCATCGTAGATATAGTCAAACTTTGCCGAATCGCTCATATTTGGCTCCCAGCTAAGCACTATTTGCACATCATACCACGTTTTTGCATCATAATCATATGCACCTACCGTTTTATTCGGCTCATTTTTTGTAGTTCCGTCAGTTCCCTCACCTATTTCGGTGTAGAGCTTTTCGTCCCACATAAGCGCACGCTTACGGCTGCTGCTTGGACTTGACGTATAAAACTGCATATAAAACGTTCTGCTGCCGTAACGATTACTTTCCGCTATATTTGCCTTTTTGTCAAAATATACGCTAAGCTCAATTACTGCCTTGCCTGCTTCTCCCTTTGTCTGATATTTGCCTACGGGAATATCAATACAGTGGTTATTTGTTCCCACAGTATCGCCTATACCGATTTTAAGCGCCTGATTGCCGTTTATATCCGTATTGGTAATTATACCCTGCTGTCTTGTAAACTGAATACCCGACTCTAATGTAAGAGTTTTATTAAGCGCAATATCAGTATAATCATACTCACTAAGCGTTGTGCCGTCTATCTTAAAATCCTCATCATATAGCTTTACGGCAGGAATTTTTTCGCTTTCTTTCGCAAAAGAAACACTTAAAGACGAAACGAGAAGCGCAAGTATGCACACACATGCTAAAATTTTCTTTTTCATCACTTTTCCTCCCTTACTCGCCTAAATATCTAAGCATCAAAATCTCTGTTGGATTACAGTATTTATTTGCCGTATTTCCCTTGTTTACTATTTTAATATAGCGTGCCGAAATCTTTTCATCGAGCCAGTAAAGCTCGTAATCCTCGCTAGTTCCGCTTGAGGTGAATTTGCCAATCGGTGTAAAATTCTCCCCGTCATTTGATGCTAAAAGCTCAAATGAATATTTACGGGTATTGCCCTTCCAGAAGGCTGCCGTAAAGGCATCAATGCTGATTTTGCTTCCGTAGTCTAAAATAGCGTAGCAATCCTCTGTTTTACCTGTCCAGCGAGTTGCAAGTGAGCCGTCGGTTAAGTTAGCTGCAACGTTTGCAGCCTCAGGCTCTTCGCTTGCAGAAGCAGCTTTCGGCGCATTCTTTTCAAAATATTCCAAAACAGATTCAGAAGATGCGCTATAAGAAATTCTTACGTTCTGCTCTTTGCTTCCGTCTTGCGTTATAAGCTTTACCGCTACCTTTTTGCCCAATTCCTTCGGGTCATTTTCCACAATAACCGAAATAGTCGGGTCGTTTGGAACAATTTTAAACTCAGGAATTTCCTCAGCACGAAGAACAGGAATAATAGATGCGTTATTTACCTTTTTACCGCTTACATATAAGCTATAACCAAAGTCGGTTTTTGCTTTTTCGGTTTTAGTTGGAGCAGTCCACTCAGAAATCGGCTTATCAAAAATTTCACCGCCGCCGTTTGTGCTCATACGAACGGTTAAATTCCACGCGCCCTTTCCTTTCATACGTATTGCAAGCTTTCTTATGCCGTTATTGGGGTCATTTGTTTTACCATTTACATTGATTGCGGGTGCGCTGTCGAGAGGCACCGCATCCATTTGAGAAAGCTCAAATTCGGGGCAATCCGTTTTAACCTGAACGGTAAGTGTTTTGCCGTCCATTGAAAGTATAGCTGTGTTTTTATCCAAAATTTCGATATCTGCCATTGTGTGCATAAACCACCAAACTTCACTGTCTATTGCGACATCAATTTCATCACGAACAGTAAGTCTTGAGTAGTTTTCGTCAATGTAAAATCCACGTTTTACGCTATTTACATCACGGTAAAGGCTTGTCATATCGTAAACTCCGTATGCTCCGCCTTCGCCTTCTGCAAAGTCTGTTACCGCACAGTATTCGGTTTCCTTCTGATTCCAGTAGTCACCATTATTTATTGTAAGGGTGTTGTGACCCTCTGTTCTTTTTCTGTAAATCTGATAATATCTGTCGCCTGAGTGAAGGTCGTAGCTATCCTTACCTAAATCCATTGCCCAACGCACATCGTCCATTTCAAAAGCAAACGAGCCACAGTCATTATGACCGTGATAATGGAACGCCTGACCTGCCTGTGAGAAGAAATAAAACGTTTTCGGGTCGCCGTAATTTTCTCTTACAGAAAATGACTCAAGTCCACGGAATACCTGAACTTTCGGGAAGTTCTGTGCATCATTTAAGTCTGCCTTTGTGTAGTAAAGCACGTCAAGACCCAAAACAGTCGGTGCAACCAAGCCATATTTTCCATAAACGTCTTTTAAGTAAAGCTGACGAAGTGCCGCCAAGTCATTTTGACCGAGCATCTTCGCAAACCAGGGGTAAGCGTAGCTTGTTACCGAGCCGTTATTTTGTTGCGAGTCAGAGTGCGCAACACTTCCGTGGAAGGATTCTTCTGCCGCCTTTGCTCTCGCGGACGTCTTAAATCCTTGTGCTTTCCACAAGTTATAGTTTGTGCCGAGAGATTTTTCCATAAATGACATATAACGGCATATATTTCCGACTGTTACCTCCCAGTAGTCAACACCCTCAATCCACGCTCCGTCAGGAACTAAGCCGAACATGGCATATTCTGTTGCACGGAGTGATTTTTCAATCAAGTCAAAGCAAATATCGGGGTTTATTTCTGCAAACGCCAAAGCTGAACCAATAAGACCTACAACAGTATATGGAACATAGTTACTTCTCCACTTTGTAAAGTAAGATGTCTGCTGCATTGTATCAACTGTAAGCGAGCCGACGGCAGCACTCGGAAGTCCCATATAAAACGCACGGTCAATTACTTCAATTCCGAGCTTCATTACGGCATCCTCCATAATGCTCTTCTGCTCTTTTGTAAGTCCGTGGTAAAGCCAGTCATATCCGAAAGCCATACCCGTCATATACATACCTGCGTCAATTACGTGCGCTTCGTTAAAGTCAGGGAATGAGCACACGCTTTTAATATCGAGCCACGCACGGTCTAAATATTTCTGCTCGCCCGTAAGCTGATATGCAAGGCCCAACTGCTCCATCTGGCGCATAAACTGAAATGCCATATTCCACGTTCTGTATGAGTCGTTATAATGATAATAAACAGGCTCTTTTGGAATAATTGCATCCGCTTGTGAGATGAGCTGGTCTATAATTCTTTTAAGCTCAGCGTCCGTTTTTGCATCTTCTTTAATGCGGTCAAAATCCTCTTTTGTACCCATAAGACGGGGATGCATTTCGCCATTATTTGTTTTTTCGTTAAATGCTTTTTTTATTTCTTCTGCCGACGGTCTTTCAAACGTCAAAAACGCATTCATATGCTGAATTGGCGAAAGACGTGTAAAGTGACCGCTTACGTAATCCTGCATAAAATGAGGAACTTCGGCAGATAAATCCCAGTACATAGTCTCATCCGATACTATAACCATACCGAAGCCGTCATCTAAAACGTGTTTGCCGAGTTTTTTAGCCAAGGCATTTACTGAAATAAGCTCTTTTCCGTCATCTGCCTTTTTGGTTTCAACCTGGCTTAAATCTTCTGCTCCCTCAAACGCAACTAAAGCATCGGCGAGTGAAATATACAGGCCATCTTCATATAAAGATGCCTCTTTAAACGGAATTTTTTCTCCGTTTTTATAAATTACCTCTGAGAAATGATGAAAACTTACCTTATCAAATAAATATTCTTCAATTGAAGAGGTATCAGCATAAACACTTGTTCTTTCGATATTGCCGTCAATCGGCTTTTTAACAAGACCCGTTACCTCAACATCACGAAGCTTTAATACGCCATATCCGTCACCGCCCTGAAAGCCCATACGAACAAGGCTTAAAAGCTTTGTTCCGCTATTAAATGTAACATCTTTTGTTAAAAGCTCACCGCCAACATAAATATCAGCAGTATTTTTTGACATATCAAGATAAATCTCAACATTTGTGTAATCCTGAACTTTAAGAGCGTTTACAAAGCGCTTTCCGCCTGCGATAAGCGTTGTTCCCTCTGTTCTTAAAACATAAGAAAGAGGCTGACCCTCCTGCGTTTTATCACGGATTGTACATAAATTGAGCTTCATATCGGTATTATCAATCCACACTTTTTCTGCGATATAAAAATACTGATAGGTTTTTGCGCTTTCCCACTGTGCGTGCTTATTGATTGCAATATCAATATAAACATCGTCAGTAGTTGTCTTTGTAAGCACAATATCTTCGCCACGGTTTGCATTTTTATAGTCTAAGCGTTCCTCCACGATTTTACCTGTTTTGGGAACTGCGGTGTAGTTAAAATATTTTTTAGCAAGAGTTGCCGCAGAGTCACTTCTGAAATATGTGTAGTCTGCAGGGTCATCATCTATATAAACGTCGTCAACGCTTTTATTTGAAAAGCCTTCAACGGTAACCTCACGAGGCTCAGCTGCATTATAAACCTTTATATTATCAAGGTAAAACTCTCCGCCGCCTGCAGGTGATGAGATATAGCATCTTGAAAAGCTTGTTCCCATATCGTAAAACGGCCAGTCCTTAACCTTCCTTGCGCCATCAATATAAACTGTAAGAAGCTTTGAGCTTTGTTTATAAACCATAGTAAGCTCTGTATAGCCGTTTGCCGCAATAGCGCCGATTTTTTTGCCGTCTGTTAAGCGAATTACGTTATTTTCAATCGTAAGTGCAGGGTGGTGGGCAGATGCCGTTCCCATACCGATTGCTGCGGTAAGCATTGATGCTGCTGCTCTTTTAATCTCTAAAGAATATACAAATATATCGGCAAGCTCTCCTTTTGTTGTAAGTGCCGTTACAAGTTTAGTTGAGCCTTCGCTCTCACTTACTAAAAGTGCCTTGTCGCCATCGCCTTTTAGTGCAATTTTGCCGCCTGTGCCGCCTATTGTTGCCGCTCCAAAGCCGTCACGTGAATTTGTAGTCAGGTTATTAAAGCCTTCGCTTACCAAAACGTCTATACTGCTTGCAAACGCAGGCATAGCGCCAAATACTAAAAGAAAAGATAGCATTAATGTACATAATTTTTTCAGCATACTTACCACCTCCTATTCAAACACATAAACACTGTTAATATTAAATACATTCTGTCTTAAAACCACAAAATGATTTTCATTTCCGTGGGTCATATAGGTTTTAAGCTCGTTTAAAAGAAGAGGTCTGAGCTTCTTCGTTTTAGAATCATACTTAATGATATAACGTGTGTTTATATAACAGTTTTTGAGATTTTCAAACGAGTAATCATATTCGCCAAAATCGTCTTTTACATTTGTAATATACGCATAATCGTTTTCGCTTTTGTAAATTTTGCCGTACTGATAGGTAAAGCTTACGTTGCCGAGTCCATAAATTGAGCCTGCAAACGAGTTTTCTTTAGGAACTCCGCTTGATGCATCAAAATCTACCATAAGCGACATAATTTTGTTGTTTTTATTTAAGTTTACACGGATAATATCGCCACCGCCGAGAGGTGCTTTTGAATCCTTTTCTACAATATAGTCATTATCTAAATACAAAAGTCTGTATTTACCCATAGACCAGCAGTTTACGTATTTTACAGGCTGACCCTCATCATCTAAGCCGTCAGTTACGCTTTCAACAATGTATGTTGCGTGGTTATGGTTAAAGCTTTCGCTTTTTGTGTTAATTCTTCTTAAAACTGCCTTAGGCGTTCCTGCATCATCTAAATCGTAAACCTCTAAACTGTAAGAGGTGTTATCCGAAAATGAACTGTAATCCGAAACCTCATAGTATTCTTCCTCAGTTAAGTCATAAGGAATTTTAAACACCATTGAGCTTTTTACATTAAAGTAAGGCATACAGGATTTTGCGCCCGAGCGATATGTAAAGCTTGTTACGGGGAAATTGTATTTTAAAATGTTATCTCCCTCAGGCAGATTTTTTGTATCCATTCCCGACACATAATTTTCAGGAAAATCAATCTCTAAAAGACTGCCCTCTTTTGAATATTTTATCTTAACCATTGAAGGCGAGGGATAGGTTTTGTCTGCTAACGCCTTTAAAAAGTCATTTCCGTTTATTTTGGTTCTTCCGTTATCAACAGTTATGTCTTTATCGCAATCAAGCACTACAAGCTCATTATCCTGCGTAAAAAATTTTATTTTTCCGCTCTTTAGCGCTCTTTTCGGGCTGTCAAAAGCCGCAAGATAAGCATACTGCGCACCGCCCGCTAAGGTATCAAGCGCAACTACTGCACCGTCAGGACCGGGCACAAAGCTATAAAACGCACCTAAATCCACTTTTTCAAAATATTTTTTCTCAAAATATGATGTAAGCTTATAAAATTCTCCGCTGATTTTAATTTCACGTTCAGACAGGTTAACCTCTTCAATATTTCCCGAAAATTCCTCGTCTAAAAGTGTGATGCTAACAATCTTTTTGTTTTCGGACTCTAAAATTGCAAGCCAGTCGCCTTTTTTAATATCATAAATCGTGATTTCCTCACCGCTTAAATTATACATTTCAAAGCAAACGTCATTATCAAGCGTTATGTTATTAAGACCGAAGCTATCAGAAAAGCCGATATCGCCGTTTGCGGTAGAGATGCTATCCACTTTAGCGTAGCGGTATTTTTCTAAGATAATAACCTCAACTTCTCCGTCACGGTCATTATCAATTGCGCGCACGCTGCCCTCGCCGCCAATAAAATATTCATCATCAAGGAAAACTCCGCATCCGTTATAAACAAGGTAGGTATTTGCTTTATCAAGCGCAATTCCCTCGGTTTTGTCGCTTTCGTCGTCAATATATGTAAGCTCTGAATTTTTAAGGCTTACAAATTCATCAAGACTAAAAACAATTTCTGTATTTTTTACGGGAACAACTGCAAGCGCCGTGCGGTTTCCTCCCTCTTCCTTATAGAAAACCGTGCAGTTTTTACCGATTAAATTGCTAAAGCTTTTATCTGATTTGTAGCTTATTCCGTCAATTTCAATAAGCATTTTTTCGGGATTTTTTGTTTCTCCCGAAAGCGATGCAAAGCCCGTAGCGTTTAAAACGCCGTCTTCAGTGTAGATTTTATGAATTTCCGAAAGATTGTTTTCGTATCTTTTATAGTTAGTTGCATTTTCGTTCATTCCCATAACGGTGACATTATCTGCCATCATTACGTTATAAAGAAGTATTTTTGCATTTTGCACAGAAACATAGCCAACCGCAAAATCGTTAGGCAGATTTTTTAAATACCCGTTTGCTCTTGCCATTTCAATGTATCCCGTAGGATATCCGCCCTTTCTTTCGGCAACCTCACGGTATCCGCCGTAGCAAACTGCAAGCTTAATTGCGGCAGTTCCCACAATAGCGTCATCGGGATAGAAATTTTCGGCCCCGCTTATATAACCAAGCATTTTTGCCGCATAAATTTTCCCTGCATATTTGTGGCTCGCTGAAACGTCAACAAAACTGTCCCCCGGGATATCTGCATAGTTAAACATCGTGCCAAGCGCCGATACAAATTCACCTCGGCTGACATTTCCGTCTTCATTACCCAAAATTTCATCGTCACCCAAAATCACAGAGGCAAGAGCCTCCGCTAAATTAATATGCGAATTATCATTTACTGTTGTTTTTGCAAACGCCGTATGCGAAATAAGCATTATAAGCGCAAGCAAAAGACATATCTTTCTTTTCAAGCTCTTTCCCTCCCTATTTTATGTACGCACTGATGCGTGAAATAAGCGTTACTGCTTCTGCTCTTGTTAAATTATTTTTCGGATTAAATGCGCCATTTGACCCTTTTATTATTCCGTCTGCCGCAAGATATGCCACGGCATCACGTGCATAATCTGAAATAAATTCGCTATCTGCAAAAGAAGCTTTCGCATCAAACGCAATTCCCTCTTTTGCAAGAAGTCTGTATAAAATAACGGTTGCATCTTCTCTTGTTATGTTTTCATCAGGTGCAAAAAGGTTATCCGCTACGCCGTTTATCAAGCCATGTTCATTTGCCGCATATACAAAGGGTGCAAACCACGCTTTTTCGCCTACATCTATAAATTTATCTCCGCTTGTTTCGGCAAGATTTAAAACCTTACAGATAATCTTTGCAAATTCAGCACGTGTAATCTTGCCTTCAGGCTTAAATGTTCCGTCTAAAAATCCACCGACAATGCCCTCAGTTGCCATTTTTTCAATATCTGCCTTTGCCCAATGGTTTTTTACGTCCGAAAACATCTGCTTTTGCTCTTCTTCTGTCACAGGAGCCGCCGAAAAACTGCTTCCGCCTGAGGATTTACCTCCTCCGCCACCGCCGCCCGACGAGCCGCCTTTTGAATCGCTGTACTCATTAGTTATTTCAGTAAAGCTATCAATTAAATCTTCTACACTTTCATATTTACTGCTTGTAACCTCGCCAAGCACAATATCTTTATTGTACGATGACAAGTCATCATAATCATCTAAATCAACATCGTTTTCTTCTAAGAATTTTAATAATTCCTCCCCTGCCTTTTTGCCGTTTGCATTAATGCTGGCAAGAATTTTTATATCACCAAACATTTCTTCAAACTTTTTATTTTTAAATTCCTGCTTTTTTGCCACAATTTCAAATTCTTTCTTCGTGTCTTCATCTAAAGCAGAAAATGTATTTTCTAAGTCATAGCTTGCGATTCCGCCATAAAGCGATAACATCTCTTTAAATGTCATTTCGCCTTCTTTTGCAAGGGTCACGCCCTCTGCAAGCAGATAACTATCCGCAAAATCATCATATACATCATCATAATATTTTAAAAGCTCCGTTATTTTGCCTGAATACTTATTAAACACCGCTGAATTAAAGCCAAGCTGAGCTAAATTATCTTTTAAAAGCTTTTGTGCGTTTTCGCTATCTCCAAATTGAGATGAAACCGCCTCAAGGACCACATTTTGCGAATTTACAAAAATTCTTTTATATACATTTTTTCCGCTCAGCTCTAAAACATAAGTTCCCACGGGAAAGCCGTCTTGAAGCTGCGTTTCGTCACTCAGCACGCCTTGCTCCGTCTTTACAGTCTTTAAGATGACACAGCCTGACTCAAGCTCTTCCTGCGAGAGCTTGCTTTTTTCATAAAACTCAATCGGCATTACAGAAATATTTACAAATTCATTCTCGTCATCTAAAGAAACACTGATAGTTTTATTTTCAGCACTAAAGTCAAGCTCTGCGCCCTGTGCAAAACAATTAATAGAAAAAGTAAGTAAAACTGTCAGTAAACCAATCAAAAATACTGTCGTTTTTTTCAAACCGATAACCTCCCGTAAGTTAGCTTTAAAAAATTTAAAGCCGAAACAAAAAAATTTTAATTTTCCCTTAAAACCTCATATCTGCGGCACCGCAAAGCGATGCCGCAGTAATCTCTCTCATTCTTATAGCCTTATTTATTTTGCTAAATATCTGTCATATGAGCGCTGTTTCATTTCGAGAATTTTTTCCATTCCTCTTTCTTTGATGCCTGCTACCATTTCATCATACTTTTCAATAGGCTCAACACCCATAATAATTTTTAAAATCATTTCATCAGAATATGTTGTAACCGCATTTGAAATGCTTGCAAAATCATTAACCTCTTCTGTTTCAAGGTTAAGTGACGGTACAATGTGCTTACTCATATTACTGTTTGTCCATGTAGCCCATGCTGCCTTTTGTTCGGGACGCTCTGCATACTGTTCCATATAGCGTACATCCTGAATTGTAGGGCCGCAGTCATAAGCGTATGTATAAAGCGAAAGTGCCTCTGTCATTGAAAGTCCGTCAGGATTTTTTGTAATCTTTTCAGAATATGTCGGATATCCGTCAATCATATTGTAGCTTTCGCCCTCTACACCGAAGTTATAAAGCATTCTGCCCTCTTCAGAATAACCAAAGTCTAAGAGTTTAGCAGCAGTTTCTGCCTGCTTACTGTCAATGCTGATTGCAGCAAATGAGCCAAATGACGGCGGAACTGCACGCTGAAGAGCATTAAATTCAGGAACTGCGCCTTTTTCTGTAACAGGGTAAGGTGCGCCGACTAACATATATGTATCACTTGGCGCTGCCGTCATATATCTTCCGATACCGCCGCCGATACTGCAAACAACTGCGCCTGCATCGCCGTTTAAGATGTATGAATCGATTGTTGCGTTTTCAGCAGTTGCAAAATCCTGGTCTAAAAGCTTTTCAGAATACCATCTGTTCATAACAACGAGCCAGTCTTTAAGCTCGGGGTCTAATAAGCCGTGCTTAATTTCGTTTCCGTCTGCATAATAGTTGAGCATAGTGCCAAATGCGCCAACAAAAGCCGTTGTGTCCTTCATCTGCTTAAATGTAACCGCAAGCGGTGCCGTTGCACCCTTTTTGTCACGGAATGCCTTTAATACATTTTCCCACTCGTCAATTGTTTCAGGAACGGCTAAGCCAAGCTCATCGAGCCAGTCTTTTCTTAAAACAGGACCTTTATTAATTCTAAGGCTTTCGTCACCTCTTACAAACGGGAAAGCAAACTGTTCGCCTGTATCGGTGCTTGAAAGCTTTCTTACATCGTCATGCTCAGCTAAATAAGCATAAAGATTCGGAGCACTGTCTTTTACTGTGTTAATATCAATAATTACCTTGTCCTTAATTGCCTTTGCAGGTCCACCCGGATAGTTCTGCTCCCAGTTAAACTGAATAATGTCAGGAAGGTCGTCACCTGCAATCATAATGTTGAATTTTTCAAGCTCCTGACCTTGGGGCGGATGCTCAAACTCAACATCAATTCCCGTAAGCTCTTTCATTTTCTTAATCATAGGAGTTTCTGCTAAGTTACTAACCTGTGATGCGGTGTAAGATGACATATGACTCCAGTAGCGAATAGGTGCGCCTGTGCTTTGTGCAGCTTTTTCGTCTGCGCCGCAGCCGCTTAAAGCGCTTGCGCCTAAAACTGCCGCTAAAATTACTGCTAATTTCTTTGTTTTCATTTTGCCAACATTCCTTTCTGTAATGAAAATTACGTACAATATCACTAAATTGTATCATGGTCTAATTATACTTTAAATGTAGCTCACTTGCATAGGGACAATTTTTTCCATAAAGGGAACACTTTTTTGCTAAAAAACGGTTACCACAGCTTAACCGTAGCCTTTCCGTCTTCTTGATACTCCACTCTTTCTCCCTCTGAAATAAATCTGTCTAAGCACGCAAAATATTCTTCCTTGCTCTTAAAGCGTGGCACGTGATTTTTAATTATTTCCTTTGCACGCTTTGCGCCGTCAGAAAGAAGAAGCGTAAGAATTGCAAGCTGCCATTTTGCAGACATTACGCACGCAAACTCAGGGTCTTTTATGTAAAATGTATCGCTATGACTCTGACCGACTGCCCCCGGGCACTGCGGATGAATAGTCGGCATTATGCACGACAAATCGCCCATATCCGTACTGCTCGGTGAATATACCTCATTTTTTATAAACTCTCTTCCGCTATCTAAAAGACCATGTGCCTCAATTGCAAGGTCTACAAGATTTTTATCATTTCTGTTTGGCGCATATCCCGGAATATCCTGAATTTCAACATTTGCGCCAAGCGCAAGCGCACCTGAAGCAAGCGCTCTGTTGACTTTTATATTCGCATCATAAATTGCATCAAACGAAAGTCCTCTTATATAGCTTTCCATCTTCACAAGGTCGGGAATAGCATTTACCGATTCTCCGCCCTGAGTGATTATGGGATGAACTCTTATTAAATCCTCTTCTTTAAAGGTTTCTCTAAGCGAATTTATCGCCATTAAGCCGACATTTGCAGCATAAAGTGCATTTTTGCCGTTCCACGGTCTGCTTCCTGCGTGGGTTGACACGCCATGGTAATTGATTTTTTTTGCAAGGCAGCCAACTCCGCCCATACCAATGCTAAAATTATCTCCGCTCGTGGTATGTACCATAAACGCCAAATCCACGCCGTCAAAATATCCTCGGCTTAAAAACTCACTCTTTCCGCCAAAGTAGCTTATAACTCCCTCTTTTTTGAGCTGAGCACGGTAGTCAATCTCAATGAGTTCTTCCGCAGGCACGGCGCAAAGCTTTATTTTTCCGCAAAGACCGCTTAGTATCTCCTCATCTTTTAAAGCCGCCGCAAGACCCAAAAGCGCCGCACTCTGCGCATTGTGTCCGCAGGTGTGAGCAGCACCTGTTTTTTTATTAACCTCTTTATGTGTGGGACAAAGTAGTGCATCAAGCTCACCTAAAATAAGTATTTCAGGTCCCTCTTTTTTTGTATCTATAACCGTGTAAAAACCGGGTATATTTCCTGCCCTTACTAACTCATAACCTAAGCTTTCATATGCATCCTCCAAATATTTTGAGGTTTCCCACTCACGAAAACCTGTTTCTGCATGCTCCCATATATACCTCTCTGCATTTAAAATCAGGTCACGGTGCTTTTCAACTGCCGATAGTTTTATGTCCATCATTACATTTTACCCCTTTTAAGTTTTATATAAAAATTATACCTTATTTAATATAACTATTACAACTGACGCTTTTTTGGATAAAGGACAATTTTTTTGTTTAGGACATTTTTTGTGCCGATATTTGAAAAATGGATGTTTCTGAGCATAAAAACAGCAAAAAAATAACAAGAGGCAATTAATTGCTTCTTGTTATTTAAAAATATGGTAATGCGATAAAATGGAATTTAACGTAGTACTGTTTGGCAGAGCGACAGGCTCCCCTGTGTAAGGGGAGCTGTCACCGAAAGGTGACTGAGGGGTTGTTTTTGTGTCAACGAACGTATTTTAATAACAACCCCTCCGAGTTTCGCTTTGCGAAACCCACCTCCCCTTACACAGGGGA
>JAGBHP010000019.1 GCA_017935435.1 Clostridia bacterium
GGGAGATGAAAAAAGAGGGCGTTTAAAAAGTCAAGCTGAATTTTTTAAACGCCCTCTTTTTTAGGGGATAGGAAAAAAGCTTTGGAATTGACAAACTGAGCCAAAGCTTTAGCTTTGGGGTACCCGACGGCGTACAGAGGTACGCCGAGAGGCGAAGTTTGTTAATAGCAAGAAAAGAGTTAATTTTACGAAAAATCGAAAATATTCGATTTTTCTTCATTATTATTTTTGCATAAATTGTTTTCTTTTCTTGCGTTCCGGAGCTTTTTAACATCCCCTGTTAGTATTTAGTTTTTATATTCTCTAATTTTGCGAACGATTTCGTCGCCAACATCGCTTGTTTTTGCGTTTCCGCCAAGGTCGGGGGTTAAAACCTTCTTTTCAACCAAAACTTCTTCAATAAAGTCAATTAAAAGCTTGCCCCAGTCGCCGTGACCGAAGAAATCGAGCATCTGGCTTGCCGACCAAACAGTTGCAAGCGGATTTGCCATACCTTTTCCTGCAATATCAGGAGCAGAGCCGTGGATTGGCTCAAACATTGATGGGAATGTGCGCTCGGGATTTAAGTTAGCGCCTGCCGCAAGACCCATACCGCCTGCGATTGCCGCACCTAAGTCTGTTAAAATATCGCCGAAAAGGTTAGATGTAACAACGATTTCAAAGCGTTTCGGGTCTTTTACCATAAACATACTTGCAGCATCAACTAAATATGAATATGTTTTAACCTCGGGATAATCTTTTCCAACTTCGGCAAAAATCTGATCCCAGAAAACCATAGAGTAGTTAAGTGCGTTAGCTTTAGAAATTGAAGTAAGGCTTTTTCCTTCAGCTTTTGCAAGCTCGTAAGCATAGCGGATAACACGTTCACAGCCTTTTCTTGAAAATACGCCGTCCTGAATTACTACCTCGTTTGGCTTGTTTTTAAAGAGCCAGCTTCCGCTGCCTGCATATTCGCCCTCGGTATTTTCACGAACGAAAACCATATCAACGTCTTCTACTTTTACGTCTTTTAACGGGCAAGGTGCGCCGTTTAAGAGCTTTACGGGGCGAAGGTTGATGTATTGGTCAAAGCTTTTTCTTATAACCAAAAGCAAATCCCAAAGTGAGATGTGGTCGGGAACGCCGGGTGCACCAACTGCGCCTAAAAAGATAGCGTCATATTTTTTAAGCTCTTCTATTCCGCCGTCTGCCATCATTTTGCCTGTTTCCTTGTAGTATTCGCAACCCCACGGGAAAGAGGTAAATTCAAAATTAAAGCTTCCGTCTTTTTTTGCAACCTCGTTTAAAACCTTAATGCCCTCGTCGATAACCTCAGGACCTATTCCGTCGCCTGCGATTACCGCAATTTTATGCGTATTCATAAATAAACCTCCAAAAATATATTTTTCTTTATTTTAACACATGTTAAGGTATTTGTAAAATAAATATAATGTTGACAAGTATAGAAAAAAACTATATAATATTTGTGAGGTGGATTAAAAATGAATCTTGTTCAGCTTAAATATTTTCATGCGGTTTGTACATATCGCTCTGTGTCCGGGGCAGCGGAGTTTTTGTATATTTCTCAGCCGACGCTTTCAAATGCTATAAAGGAGCTTGAAAATGAGTTTGGAGTTGCTCTTTTTATGCGTCATCACAGAGGAATGATGCTAACAGAAGAGGGAGAAATGCTTTACAAAATGAGCAAGGAGCTTTTAAGCCGTGCAGAGCAGATTGAAAACGTAATGGAGGATATGGGAAACAAGCGAAAAAAGCTTCGCCTTGGCGTGCCGCCAATGATAGGCTCGCTTGTTTTGCCGCATATTTACAGAAAATTTTCGGGAAAGTTTTTAGACGTAACTTTAGAAATTACCGAGGGCGGAAGAGAGGAAATTCTGCAAAAACTTAAAGACGATTATCTTGATATGGTTTTTGTTCCGCACAATGCGCCTTTTGAAAGTAACCTTGCAGCACAAAAAATAGCAAGCCTTGAGGTTGTTTGCTGCGCAAAAAAGAACAGCGGGAAATTAAATGAAAAAAGCGTTTCTGCGCTCAAACTAAAAAATATTCCGCTTGTTTTATTTAAGGATAGCTTTTTTCAGACCGAAGAAATAAAAAAATGGTTTGCACGCTCTAATGTATCGCCTTGTGTTTTACTTAAAACAGGGCAGCTTTCAACCGTTTTAAGCCTTATTTCAAAAGATATTGCAGTTGGCTTTTTGTTTAGAAATTTAATTGAAAATAACGATGATTTAAAAGCGATATCGTTACAAGAAAAAATGTTTGCAGATGTAAGCCTGGTTTGGAAAAAGGATTCCTATGTGTTTGAAAGTATGAAGATTTTTTCGGATTTTTTTAAAAATGAAAATCCGTTTGTGTAAAGGAAGAGAAAAATGAAATTTGTTGCAAAAAAATTTGAAGAACTGTCTTTGGTGGAGCTTTATGAAATACTGCTCGCAAGAGCGGAGGTTTTTCTTTTAGAGCAAAATATTGTCTGTCAGGATTTAGACAGAATTGACTATAAAAGCTTGCATTGTTTTTATACTGAAAATGATAAGGTTTGCGCATACCTCCGTGCTTTTTACGCCGAAAACGAAAAGGATACAGTGTATATCGGAAGAGTTTTAACGATTTCACATGGCAAAGGCGACGGAAGGGCGCTAATGGAAAACGCACTTTCAGAAATCAAAAAAAGACTGCCCTGTAAAAAGCTTGCACTTCACGCACAAACCTATGCTAAAGGGTTTTACGAAAAATTCGGATTTACAGTTGGGGGAGAAGAATTTTTAGAGGAGGGCGTTGCGCATATCTTTATGACGGCGGAGGTTTAAATTGAAATTTAAAGCACTAACATTTGGTCATGTTTGTAGGGGAGCCCCTCTGTGGGCTCCCGCGGGCGAATCGTGATTCGCCCTACAATATAACAGCAAATTTTTAGGCGTGATTGTAGGGAACGGGCTTGCTCGTTCCGCCGACTTTTTCGGGAGGGCATGGAAACCCTCCCCTACTAAAAGCAACCATTAGTTATTACATAAATTGTAATTTAGCTTTAGGTCGGGCGTAGGCTCCCTTGTGCAAAGGGAGCTGGCACCGTAAGGTGACTGAGGGATTGTTTTTGTTATAACAATCGCATTTCTAATGACAATCCCTCCGAGTTTCGCTTTGCGAAACCCACCTCCCTTTACACAAGGGAGGCGAAAACACAACCAAACGTTAGTGCGTTAAATTCCAATTTAACGTTCTAACTATCGGTCGATTTTGTAGCGGAAAAATAAAAAATACGTATTATTTGACACTAACCATAATATAATTTGTTGTGATACAATTGATGGGTGACAAATAAAAAGGAAAATGAGTTCCAAATATGATATAATGTTTAATAACCACAAAAAACAAATATCGTAAGGAGTCATTTTCCCATGAGTATTA
>JAGBHP010000020.1 GCA_017935435.1 Clostridia bacterium
AGGGTCAGTTAAGTCATCAGCAGGCACATAAACTGCCTGAACAGACGTGATTGAGCCACGTTTTGTTGATGCAATTCTTTCTTGAAGCGCACCCATTTCTGTTGCAAGCGTAGGCTGATAACCAACGGCTGAAGGCATTCTGCCAAGAAGCGCTGAAACCTCACTTCCTGCCTGCGTGAATCTGAAAATATTGTCAATAAAGAACAGTACGTCCTGACCTTCTTCATCTCTAAAATGCTCCGCCATAGTAAGACCTGAAAGCGCAACTCTCATTCTCGCTCCGGGCGGCTCATTCATCTGACCATACACGAGCGCCGTTTTGTTAAGAACGCCCGACTCCTTCATTTCGTTATATAAATCATTACCCTCACGGGTACGCTCGCCGACACCGGTAAATACCGAGATACCGCCGTGCTGTTTTGCAACGTTATTGATTAACTCCATAATAATAACAGTTTTTCCAACACCCGCACCGCCAAAAAGACCAATTTTACCACCTTTAGCATAAGGCGCAATAAGGTCGATTACTTTGATACCTGTTTCTAAAACCTGCGTTGCGCTTTCAATTTCATCATATTTCGGCGCAGGAGCGTGTATCGGCATAGTTTCTGCATTTTCTGGTGCAGGCAGGTTATCTACCGGCTCACCCAAAAGGTTAAAAATTCTGCCGAGTGTAGCGTTGCCGACAGGTACACGTATAGGCGAGCCTGTATCAAGCGCTTTTGCGCCACGCACCAAGCCATCGGTTGAGCTCATAGCAATACAGCGCACCACGTCGCCGCCTAAGAGCAGCGCCACCTCACACACAAGCTTTTTGCCGCCGTTATCGATTTCGAGTGCCGATAATAGCTTTGGAAGCTTGCCTTCTTCAAATTTAATATCAAGTACCGGTCCGATAACGGATATTACGGTACCATAATTTTTCTCTTCCATAGTGAATTACTCCTTTTTAATCGTTACTCCCTGAGCCTGCAACAATCTCAGTAATTTCCTGAGTAATTGCCGCCTGCCTTGCACGGTTAAACTTTATGGAAAGCTCATCTATCATTTCGCCTGCATTTTTATTGGCACTGTTCATTGCCGTTCTGCGTGCGGCGTGCTCTGCCGCTCTCGACTGCGTTACTGCGCCGTAAAGCATGCCCGAAATGTAGAGAGGAACAATTTGCTCCATAAGACCGTCTGCCGACGGTTCATAAATAGTCAGACTTTTCTTTTGCGCACTTTTTTCAAAGCTTTCAAGTGGGAGAATTTCCTCAAATTCCGCCGTCTGACTAAGCATGGAATTAAATTTCGTATAGAAAATATACACACAGTCAAACTCGCCCGCAAGATATCCCGAAACAATGCGCTTTCCCATATCAAGGCAGTCGCCAATGTGAACGTTTGCCGCTATTTCATAGGAATTTTCAAGCACATTTTTTTCTCTGTGAACAAAAAAATCTCTCACCTTTCTGCCGACGGGAAGCACGCTAGCCTCGCAGTTTTCCATTTTGCTTAAGGCAAGCTTAAAAACGTTCTGATTAAAGCCGCCGGCGAGTCCTCTGTCACCGCCAATTACCACAAAAAGAGGCTTTTTTTGCTCACTTTTTTTGAAAAACACATTATTATTTTCACGAAAATTTGCCTCAATATCTGCAATCGCACTTTTTAGTGCCGCAAAATAGGGCTCTGTATTTTCAATCGTCTTTTTGGCGTGCCTGAGCTTAGATGTCGCAACAAGCTCCATAGCCTTAGTTATCTGCATAGTATTTTCAATACTTTTTATTCTGTTTTTTATATCCTTCATGGAAGCCGCCATTTTGAAAGCCTCCCTTATCTTTTAAACTGAGCTTTAAACTCTTCGATTGCTTTCTTTAAAAGCTCTTCGCTTTCAGGTGATAAAACACCCGTGTCTGTAATAGCTTTAAGCAGATTGTCATAGGAATTATCTAAGAATCTGAAAAATTCGTATCTGAATTCTTTGATGTCTGCTACATCGATATCTGCAAGCAGATTATTTATGCAGGCATAGATAATTGCAACCTGCTTTGCAACAGGGATAGGCGCACTTCTGTCCTGCTTTAACACTTCAACAATTCGAGCACCCTGCTCCAATCGGTTTTTGGTATCTGCATCCAAATCTGAGCCAAACTGAGCAAAAGCCTGAAGCTCTCTATACTGAGAATACGAAAGCTTTAGCTGACCCGAAACCTTTTTCATTGCTTTGGTTTGAGCATTACCGCCAACACGTGAAACCGAAATACCCGGGTTTACAGCAGGACGAATACCGCTGTGGAAAAGCTCCGTTTCTAAATATATCTGACCGTCAGTAATTGAAATTACGTTAGTCGGAATGTAAGCTGATACGTCACCTGCCTGAGTTTCAATAATAGGAAGTGCCGTAAGTGAGCCTCCGCCGTATTCTTCTGCTACATTTGCCGCACGCTCTAAAAGGCGGGAATGGAGATAAAATACATCACCGGGGTAAGCTTCACGTCCCGGTGGACGACGAATTAAAAGCGAAAGTGCACGATAAGCTACCGCATGCTTTGATAAATCATCATAAACAATTAAAACGTCTTTACCCTGCTTCATAAAATATTCGCCCATTGCGCAACCCGAATAGGGCGCAATGTACTGAAGCGGAGCAGATTCTGACGCAGTAGCCGACACTACGATTGTGTAATCAAGCGCACCGCTTTGAGTGAGTGTATCCACAATCTGCGTAACAGTTGAACGCTTCTGTCCGATTGCGACATATATACAAATAACGTCTTTTCCCTTTTGATTTATAATTGTATCAAGAGCAATTACAGTTTTACCCGTCTGCTTGTCGCCGATAATAAGCTCACGCTGACCCTTTCCGATAGGAATCATCGAGTCGATTGCAAGAATACCGGTCTCTAAGGGTCTATTTACCGACTTTCTTTCAATAATGCCGGGAGCTTCTGTTTCAATAGGTCTTCTATCTTCTGTTTTAATAGGACCTTTTCCGTCAACAGGCTCGCCTAAGGCATTTACAATTCTTCCCAAAAGTGCCTCACCTACGGGAACTGATACAATGCGGCCGCTTCTTTTTGCGGTATCGCCCTCTAAGATAGAAGAGTCATCGCCTAAAATAACTGTACTTACAAAATCCTCCTCTAAGTTAAGCGCCATACCAATTTCTCCGCCCGAAAACTCGATAAGCTCGTTTGCCATACAATTTTCTAAGCCCGACACTCTTGCAATACCGTCACCAACAGAAAGAACGTGTCCCGTTTCCTCCTGTTTTACTTTGTTTCCAAAATTTTTAATCTGTTCTTTTATAATTTTACTTATTTCATCTGATTTAAGCTGCACTAAATCACCATCTCTCTTGTTCGTTGATTAAATAAGGCATTTTTTAAGCTCTGAAAGCTTAGTTTTAACGCTGCCGTCAAGGCGTTTTCCGTCATACGATATAACCGCACCGCCGATTAAAGCCTTATCAACACTAAGCTTTAGTTCAATCTTTTTACCTGTTTTTTGAGATAATTTTTCTATAATTTTATTCTTTTCTTCCTCAGATAAGCTCACCGCCGAGGTAACGTGCGCAATTAAAATGCCCTTATCCTCATAATAAAGCTCTGCAAAGCCCTTTTTTACTGCAGGAAAAATGCTCAGCGCACTTTTTTGTGCAATAAACATCATAAATTTTTTGATTGTAGGCTCGATACTCAAAAAAGCTTCATCAATAAGCGCTGCTTTTTGAGCTTCGCTTATGGCAGGTGATGAAAAAATCTTAAAATATTCCTTGTTTTCAGATAAGATTTTATCAATTTCAGTTAATTCTTCAAAAAAGCTATCTGTTTTATTTTCTTCCTTTGCAAGCTCAAATAGCGCTAAGGCGTAGTTTTTGTAATCACTTGTCATCGCCGTCACCTATTTCACTTATAAATTTATCAATCATTTCCTTATGGTCTTCTTCACTTATATCCTTTTCCAAAATCTTAGACGCCATAGTTGTAGCTAACCCTGAAACTTCTTTTAAAAGCTCTTCCTGAGCTCTTGATTTTTCCAGGGCAACCTCACGCTCTGCTCTTGACAAAATAACCTGAGCTTCTTTTTTAGCCTCCGAAACAATTTCCTCGCTTTTGCCTTCTGCACGTTTTTTTGCCGTCTTTAAGATGTCTTCTGCTTCTTCATTTACGTTTTTAAGCTTTTCAGTATAATCTTCTAAAAGCTTTTCGGCATCACTTTTGCTGTTTTGCGCCGACTCATACATTTCGTCAATTTCGTTTTTTCTTTTTTCCAATATATTATTTATCGGCTTAAAAAGAAATTTTTTCATAAGCAGAAATAAAATTATAAGGTTTCCCCAGGTAAAGATAAGAGTCCACACGTCAATGGTGACAAACGCCAAAAATTCCTCCACTTTCCCTTACCTCCCAATTATTTTTTTAAAATTACAGTAAGTTGATAAGCGGATTTGCAAAAAGCAGAATACGTGCTACAACAAGACCATAAATACCTGTTGATTCAGCTACCGCACAACCAAAAAGCATAGTTGATGTGATATCGCCTTTTGCCTCAGGCTGTCTTCCTACGGCTTCTGCTGCCTTACCTGCGGCAAAACCCTGACCGATACCGGGGCCGATACCTGCTATCATCGCAAGACCTGCACCGATTGCTGATGCTGCTAAAACAATTGCTCTTTCCATTATTTTTTCCTCCCTCGTAGGTTTAAAAATTTTTTATTTTCTTTATTTCTTATTTCAGGCTTCGCCGGCACCTGCGACGTAAACCATTGTAAGCATTGATATGATGTATGCCTGCAAAAAGCTTGTAAAAAGGTCAAAATATATTGACAAAACTGCAGGAATACCTAATTGGAAAATCGGTATTGAATTAATAAATGCGTTTGGAATAAATCCCAAAACAAACGCTGAAAGTGACGCTAAGGCCCCATAAAGAAGCGATGTAATTACCATACCCGCCGCAATATTACCAAAGTGACGGAAGGCAATCGAAATCGGGTTTGCAACTTCACTTACAAGATTTAAAGGAAGTAAAAAGGGTACTGGCTCTAAGAAGCCTTTAAGCCAACCGCCGACACCTTTTGTTTTAATAGATGTAAACTGCACCATACAAAACGTTACAAGTGCCCAACCGAGAGTTACGCTTAAATCTGCCGTATACGGTCTTACACCGAAAAGCGAAGATAAACTTCCGCAGATTGACATTGTAAAAAGAGCACCAATATAAGGTACAAACTTTTTATGACCGGGACCCATTGTATCTTCAACAAGATTATAAAGCATACCCACTAATTTTTCAGCAATTACCTGCCTTTTTTTAGTTGGCTTTACTTCTAAATTTCTTGTAAGAAATATGCACACAGCGACAATAATCGCCATTATAACCCACATATTCACAATAGTTTCTGTAACGGGTATACCGCCAAGCACGGGTATTTTAAAAAGTATTTTCGGTCCGTTCATGCGTCTGCCCCTTTCTTTTTATTAAAAAGATTTGTTATCATAATGCCTAACCTCGGGAAAATCAGCGGAATTACCGCCGCCACATAATTAATATTCGGAGATTTTATTGCAAATATAACTGCTAAGGCTATAAATAAAAGTCTTACGGTATACGAAAGACCCATAGTCCCTTGCGCTCCTCCTTTGCCCTTTTTAACCGAAATTTCAACGGTTATTCCAAGAAAAAGAAAGTTTAAAAAGCTCACCAAAGCGCCAAGCAAAGTGCCATAAAGAACCGCCATATTAAAATAACCAAAGGCAAAAAAGAGCAAAAGCTCTAAAGCTGACATTATCAAAATCATAAAAAACATTTTTTTGATTTCTTTTATAACCTCTTTAGACAAAAAATCAGTCCTTTCTGCTGAGGAGCAAATGTATATACTTTATCATATTGTAAAATCCGCATATTACGCCGAAAATCACCGCAAAAAGCATTATTTTATCAGGCAGACCGAATTTGTTTATCAAAAACCGCGCCAACAAAATTAACACAAGCGGAGGAAATACCGCCGACATTCCTGCCTGCATAATGCTTGTAAGTGCAACTGCAATTTTAAACCTTTCACGTCTTTTCATAGCTTTCCTCAAAATTTTCAGCTTAATCAGCTTAAATTAAAAAAAATTTCCATAGTATCATAATAGCATAATATCACAAATTTAGCAAGATAAGTTATTTTTTTAACACAAAAAATTTACCTTTTGTTCCATTTTTATTCATTTTTCGTCTTCGTTTTTAACTTTACAATATTTTCACTTGAATAATAAGCCTTTTTATTGTATAATTAAATTGCTATTTTATACTTATTTGAAATGGAGAATTATAGTATGGACGCAATCACTAAAATTGAAAGCTTATATCATACAATGAGCAAAAGCCATAAAATAATTGCAGATTTCGTGCTTAAAAATTATGATAAAGCGGCATATATGAATGTTGGTCAATTAAGCGAAAAGACAGGTGTAAGCGAAGCAACTGTTGTGCGTTTTTCTGCTGAAATCGGTTTTGAGAAATTTCAGCTTTTTCAAAAATCATTAAAGGAATACGCAAAATCCAAGCTTACAAGTCTTCAAAGAATTGACCTTACCTATGACAGAATGGATTCTGAAAACATTCTTTCTTCTGTTTTAAATTCTGATATTGCAAACATTAAAAACACCCTTTCGGTGATTGAAAGCGAAGATTTTAACCGTGCGGTTGACAGTATTGCAAAGGCTGAAAATATTTATATTTTAGGTCTGCGCTCGGCAAACGCTTTAGCTACATTTTTAGGCTTTTATTTAAACCTTATGTTTAAAAATGTAAAGACTGTATCAAGCTTTTCTGCAAGCGAGATTTTCGAGCAGATGTTTAGAATAGGCAAAAACGATACCGTAATCGGCATCAGCTTCCCAAGATATTCAAAAAGAACCATAAATGCTTTAAAATATGCAAAAACACAGGGCGCAAATATTATTGCCATAACAGACGGCCCCGAATCCCCGATTGCTGCAAACGCAGACTATTCGCTTTTTGCAAGAAGCGAAATGGTTTCTTTTGCAGATTCGCTCGTTGCTCCGCTTTCAGTTATAAATGCATTAATTGTTGCACTCGGCGCAAAAAAGAAAAACGAGGTTTATGAAAACTTTGAAAATTTAGAAAAAATCTGGCATGATTACGAGGTATATGACAATGCGGAAAATAATTAGCTTAATTTTAATAACCCTGCTTATTTTCCCTTGCTTTTCGGCATCGGCAGAATATGAAATGCCGCAAAATATAAGGGTTGGACTTTATTTTGGCTCTTCTTCAAAATCGGAATATACAGTTTTTTCTCAAAATGGTCTTAAAATAACAGGCGGCGGCGAAACATATATTACAGAGGATGAGGCGGCAAAAACCGTCACCGCTAAACGTGATAATTTTTACCACGCCGCAATCGATGGAAAATTTGACACACAAGACGAGGCATATTCTGCCGCAGTATCGCTTAAAGAAAATGCTATTCCTGCCTTTTTCGTTTTAGACGGCTCAGGCTTTAGCGTGTATGCAGGAAATTTTGACACAGAAGAAGAAGCTCAGAATTTATCTTCACAAATTTCTGCGCTCGGCTTTAATTCTAAAACCGTATCCCCCTCGCCTTACGGAGTTTTGATTTTTTCAGGCGATAACATATGGACAGGCTCAGTTTCAAGCGGTGTGCGTCTTTTGCCGCTTGCTCAAACCATTAAAATAAACGATAAAGAATACAGGGGATTTTTAGAGTTTTATCGTGATGAAAAAAGCGATATGGCAGCGGTTAACGTTTTGGGAATTGAAGATTATTTAAAAGGCGTAGTTCCTCGCGAGGTAAGCGCTTCGTGGCACACAGAAGCCGTTAAAGCTCAGGCAATTGTCGCAAGAACCTATGCCGTTACCAATATGAACAAGTTTAAAAGCTACGGTTTTAACGTAGATGACACAGTTCAAAGTCAGGTTTACGGCGGCATAACTTCTGAAAACGAGCTTTCAAACAAAGCAGTAGAGGAAACGGCAGGAAAGCTTGTAATGTACGAGGGCAGCCCTGCAGAAGTTTTCTTTTTCAGTTCCTCAGGCGGTGCTACCGAAAACGTTGAAAACGTTTGGGGCGGAACTCCAAGACCTTACCTTGTGAGCGTTCCCGATACTTACGAAAATCCCGAAGAGGCAAGCTATGCAAACTGGGAGGTTGTGCTTAGTCCTGCACAAATTCAGGAAAAGCTTTCAAATTTAGGAGTAGAAGTCGGCGAGGTTTTAGATGTTACAATTGATGAATTAAGCGGAGCGGGTCGCTCTTTAAAAACTACAATACACGGATCGCTAAAAAACCATACCTTAACCTTTGAAAAGCCAAGAAATGTGCTTGGACTTTACAGTAATATGTTTACAGTTTCACGCCAGGGCGGCGAAAGTCCAAAGGTGTCCGTTTTAGGCGCAAACGGCGAAAAAAATGAGCTTTCACCCTTTGGTTTGTTTGCTCATACCGCAGAGGGAATTTTAGAAATTACCTCTTTAACCGTCATCGGTGCAAACGGCACTAAAACCTACGAAAAAACAAGCGGCACGGGAGATTTTATCTTCACGGGCAAAGGTTGGGGTCACGGAATAGGTATGAGCCAGTGGGGCGCTAAAGGTATGGCAGAAGCAGGATTTTCCTGCGATGAAATTATAAAACACTACTTTGTCGGTACGGAGGTTTACTAATTGAAAGTTTCAGATTTTGACTACTATCTTCCCGAGGAGCTTATTGCGCAAACTCCGCTTGAAAACAGACCTGATTCAAGGTTGCTTACGCTTGATAAAGTCAGCGGTGAGATAAGCCACAAGCATTTTTATGATATTTTGGATTTAATTAATCCCGGTGACTGCCTCGTTTTAAATAATACGAGGGTAATCCCTGCACGCCTTTTCGGTGAGCGTGCAGATACAAAAAGCGCAGTTGAATTTTTGCTTTTATCGCAAAGAGAGGGCGATATCTGGGAGGTAATTGTAAAGCCGGGCAAAAAGTGCCGCCCGGGGCATAAAATTTCATTCGGTAACGGAAAGCTTAATGCTGAAATTTTAGATGTTATAAATGACGGCAACAGACTTGTTAGATTCACATATGACGGCATATGGCAGGAGGTGCTTTTATCCCTCGGCGAAACTCCCCTGCCGCCTTATATTCACGAAAAGCTCTCTGACAGTGAGCGTTACCAGACAGTTTATTCCAAAGTAGAAGGCTCAGCAGCAGCCCCCACGGCAGGTTTGCATTTTACCGAAGAATTACTCAATAAATTAAAAGAAAAAGGCGTAAAATTAGCCTTTGTAACGCTTCACGTAGGGCTCGGCACATTTAGACCCGTAAAGGCAGAAACAATCGAAGAGCATAAAATGCACTCTGAATTTTATGATATAACGGAAGAAACTGCAAAACTCATTAATGAAACAAAGAAAAACGGCAAACGTGTAATCAGCGTCGGCACAACAAGCACACGTGTGTGCGAAACTATGACAGACGAAAGCGGAATAATACACGCAGGAACAGGCTGGACCGATATTTTTATCTATCCCGGATATAAATTTAAAATGATTGATGCTTTAATTACTAATTTCCACCTGCCGCAAAGCACCCTTATTATGCTCGTAAGCACGCTCGCAGGCAAAGAAAATGTGATGAACGCATATAATATCGCAGTTAAAGAAAAATATAGATTTTTCAGTTTCGGCGATGCGATGTTTATTGTTTAGCAGATAAAATACAATCCCTCAGTTAGCTTCGCTGACAGCTCCCTTTACACAAGGGAGCCGAAAAAAGCCCTCCTTGTGTAAAGGAGGGTGGCTCGCGTTGTGTGACGGGAGGATTGTCAAGCGAATTGCTGATAAACTATCAGTTTTGAAATCACATAAACTATTACCATCGTAGATGCGATGTTTATAAAATAATCAATATGACTTTACCAAAACGAAAACCAACACAATTAAAAGGATATGATTATTCACAAAATGGTGCGTATTTCATTACAATATGTACGCACAACAAAGAGCATATACTGTCAAAAATTGTAGGGGAGGGTCTCTGTGCCCTCCCGAAAAACACCCTTACCCCAATAGGAACAGAAACCGAAAAAGCAATACTATATATTAATGAAAATTACATCGGTGTAAAAGTTGATAAATATGTTATTATGCCAAATCATATACATTTAATCATTATTATCACAAATAATTCAGGAGGGCACAGAGGCCCTCCCCTACAAAGTATAATCGGGCAATTAAAATCGTACTCAACAAATAAATATGGTAATATTCTATGGCAAAGGTCATTTCACGACCACATAATCCGTAGCGAAAATGATTATCAGAAAATTTGGAAATATATTGATACAAACGTAATCAGGTGGAAAAATGATTGTTTTTATAATAACTAAATAGGTTGCAACGAATTTTTCATTTCGCTGCAACCTATTTTTGCTTTTAAATTGCATTTAAATAATTATTAGTTACATTCAGCAGTAAGCGGACCTGCGAGTTCTTTTAAGTAGAAAAGCTTACCCGGAAGAGTCGGCATAAATGATGATGTGATATTCATATCGGGTCCGTAGTGAAGAGTAGTTAAAAAGCTCATACCCTGCCAGCCCATGCCACGACCCAGCGAACCGTCACATCCACCGATAATATAGTCAGCTTGCAGGAAAAGACCGGGGCCAACAGTATTTGCACGGCACGGAACGAGTGTTGTGCGGCTTTTAAAGCTTGTGATTGCGTTCTGCTCAATCGTAAGCGGATGGAGTTTAGCACCAATGCGGTAGCACTGCTTCTTCCATTCCTCAACCGATGAAAATTCATCTGCAAAGTGTGGCTCCCAGAAAGCGATATGGCAAGCTCTGCCGATACCGAAAACCAAAACGAGTTTAGCGCCCTCTACTTTAAGAGCTGCGATTTTTTCAGGATATGTAGGAAGATTTTCTTTGATAGCAAAGTTTCTCTGTGCAGGCGGAATTGTGTTTTCGCCGAGTTTATCAAAGAAAGCTTCCTTCATGCTGTATTCAAATGACGCAGGGTTTGTGTTTTCTAAGGTATTTCCCTCGCTATCAGACCATTCATCCATATTAAAGGTGTAAACATGGTCGCATTTTACATTCCATTCCTTTAAAAAGTAAACTGCCCAACGATACATACCCATAGGACCTACGGGAAGAATCATTGCGAGCTTTTCGCCTTTTTCACGAGCGTTTTTAATCTGCATTGCGATTTCATGTCCCATTAAAGTATCAAATTCATAAATATTTTCACATGAAATGGGATTAAAATCCTTGTGCCAGAAATCTTCTCTTTCCACGCCCTTTTCGCAGCATTCGTCCATTTTCTTCATATCCCAGCCCTTTGGGAAAAAGTTCTCTAAAAGACTGCCTTCTACTGTTGATAAAAAGTTCATTTTTATTTCCTCCTATATAATTTAATCTAAAATAATAAGTGCAATAAATGTAAGCATATCTGCGCCTGTATTTTTTATGCCGTGACCGCTTCCTGACGGGGTAAATGTAACCGCTCCGGGCAAAACCTTTGTAATTTCGCCGTTATCGTTATATTCGCCCTCACCCGAAATAATGTAGTAGCTTTCGCACTCGCCTGTATGAATGTGAAATTCCACCTCTTCGCCCGGCTTTAGCTCCGCAAGAGCAAATGTGCGTAATTTTTCATTTTTTCCCTCAAAATCTGCAAGATTTGAAAGGAAAAGCTTAACATCACCATTTGCGTTCGTTTCGGTATTAATTTTAAGCTGTTCTTTAGTCTTTATCACTTAAATCACCTCTTAAACTTCTATAAATCTTTTTTCCAAAACGCTTTTATATGCAGCATCTGTAATCTTTTGCGCATATATTCCGTCATCAGCCTTTGCAAAATTTACGTTATTTCCCATTATTGCCAAACCAAAGCTTTCTGCTTCTTTAGTATATAAATTTCCAAACTCAACTTCTATTTTTTCAGTTTTTTCAGCTTTTCTTTCCTGCATAGCATCGTAAGATGCGCTGTCATCTGACAAAATAAGCTCAAATTTTCCGCCGTCTTCCTGCGAAAGCGTGTTATAAAGGCAAGCACAGCCTTTAGTTCCGTAAATTTCAAGCTTACTTACAGATGCACTGTCAGGAACATTGAAATTTGAATCAATATAGCACATAGCGCCGTTTGAAAGACGCATTAAAATGCTTCCTGCGTCTTCTACGCCGTATTTAAAAATCTGATTTCCGCAAAAAGCGCAAACCTCTTTAGCTTTAAGACCCGTAACATAGTGAATTATATCTATCTGATGAATACCGAGGTCCATAAGCGCACCGCCGCCCGAAAGCTCTTTGTTCTGACGCCAACAGTTTTCCATTTCGGGATACCAGCAAGTGAACTGTGCACGTGCGGAAACAACTTCTCCCAGTACGCCATTTTCTATCAGCTCTTTAAGCTTTTGATGGTATGAGGCATATCTCATCATAAAGCCAACGCCGAGCAAAACGCCCTCTTTTTCGCAGATGTTTTTTATTTCTTCTGCTTCGGCAGAATTAAGTCCCAAAGGCTTTTCGAGTAAAATATGCTTTTGGGCTTTAGCTGCCTTTTTAACCTGCTCTAAATGGCAAAATACAGGCGTTGCAATATAAACTGCTTCAATTTCAGCAATTTCGAGTAATTCCTCGATAGTCGAAAATGCATATTTTGCCCCGCATTTTTCTTTAACACGGTTAGCTGCATCAAAATTTGTATCCATTACGGCAACAATCTCTAAGCTGTCGCTTTCGAGCATTCCGGGAATCATTCTTCTGTCTGCAATTCCTCCGCAGCCGATTATTCCCCACTTAACTTTTTTCATCCTGCCCCTCCTTATTTTACGGTAGTAACCTTTTTGCTACAACCTTAGGCCACACAAGCTCCTGACAAAAAGCTTCGGCATAGCCTGCTCCGCACTGAATACCACGAAAACGTGAGCAGGTGCGCACAAATTCTTCAAAATCAATGCCGTCATGGTCACGCATCCAGCGAAGCTGACTGTCATGGCAGTTAAGCATTTTAAGCTTTAAATCAATTTCATCTGTTATGTCAACATATTCTGTTGGCGAAAAGTTCATGCCTGCTAAATTATCCATATAGTAAATTGGCACAACTGCCGACTTTTTGCCGCCGCAGTAATGCGGAACGCTTACAACAAAGGAAGCATCAAACACAAGTTTAGAAACCTCTCTGTGGTCGGGCATATAGTCCGTCGGGCTGTGAGTTATAATAAAATCAGGCTGAACCTTTATGATAAGCTCTGCAACCTTATCACGCTGAGAATAATCACTTCCGTTTTGAAGCAAGTCGCCGATATCTAAAGAAATTACCTCAATTCCGGCTAAACTTCCTGCTTTTTTTGCTTCTTTGGCACGTATTTCTCTTAATTCATCAGGCTCAATTATTTCGTGACCCATATTTCCGTTTGCAACATGGCAAACCGTAACCTTATCGCCACGCTTTACACATTTTGCCAAAGTTCCGCAGCATGAAATTTCTATATCGTCGGGATGACAACCAATTGCTAATACATTCATATTTTTTACCTCCAAATTTTATAAAAATAGTTGATTTTCAGCTAATTGTATTGTATCATATAATTAAACTCATGTATTTAGCAATATTTCTCATTTATTTAACATTTTTTCCGCCGAGGTGATTTTATGTTTACTATGCAAAAAATTTTATCCGAGTTTAAAATTGAAGGATTTCACAGTATTTACAGTTTCGAATTTGGCAAGGATTTTTATCACACGCCTGAAAAACACGATTTTTGGGAAATGGTATATGTTGACAAAGGGGAAATTATTGCTACAAGCGACTCTATCGGTTGCACGCTTTCGCAAAATCAGGTAATTTTTCACGAACCCAACGAAATTCATTCTCACATTTCCAACCACAAGGTTGCAAATAATATGCTTGTAATTTCTTTTACGTGCAAAAGCTCCGCCATGGATTTTTTCAAGAAAAAAACCTTCACACTTGATAAAACAACAAAAACTCTGCTGATGCTTTTTGCCGAGGAAGCAAAAAGTGCGCTTGGAAAAATTCCTGATGATTACAACAGTAAAAATGACCTTGATTTTTCGTCTGCCCCGTTCGGCTCAGTTCAGCTTCTTTCGTGCTATCTGTCCGAATTTTTAATTAAGCTCTCAAGAGCCGAAAATGAGCTTTTATCAAGGCTATCTTACAACGAAAGCGCACGTGAAATCGCTGAAGCTACCACTATTGAAACCATAATTCGTTTTTTTGAAGAAAACATAAATAAACCGCTCACTTTAAAAGAGCTTTGCGGGCATTTTATGCTTGGAAAATCTCAACTGAGCAAAATTTTTAAAGAATATACAAACAAAAGTCCCATGGCATATTTTGCAAAAATAAAAACAGCAGAAGCCAAAAGGCTTCTGCGCGAAAACAATATGACAACCTGCGAAATTGCAGATTTTTTAGGATATTCTTCAATCCACACCTTTTCCCGAGCATTTAAAGAGCAAACGGGCTTTTCTCCAACCGATTATAAAAACGGAATTTTATAAAGTAAATTTATGCGGAATTTCTGCATATTAAGCTTGCATTTATGGTGACATCCTGCTTTAAGAAATAATATTTATTCTTCATTTTTTCAAAAATCAGGTCAATCGCCATATCGCATAGCTCATCAAAGTGAATTTGTATGGTTGTAAGCGGTATATCTACATAAGAATTTAAGTTAACATCGTCCATACCGATAACAGAAATGTCCTCGGGAATACTATATCCGTTCTGTTTTAAAACCGAAATTGCGCCAAACGCAATGTAATCATAAGCGCAAATTACCGCATCAGGCTTTTTATTCGATTTTATTATTTCTTCAGCCGCCCACCTGCCTGCGTTTTCAAATCTTAAATCGCTTATATAAAGAAATTTATCAAAAAGCGTGAGGTTGTTTTTTTCCATGGCACGCTTAAACGTCGCAAGCTTTTGTGACGTAAGCCTTTCACCTATAAACGCAATATTTTTTCGTCCCTTATTCTTTAAAAGTAAAACTGCATCGTTTACGGCATCTGTTAAGTCTACATTTAACGAATCAAAAGGCTGTTCATACACCGAAAACATAGAAACCGCAGGAAACGAATCGGGGTTTTTAATGCTTGCGCTCGGGCTTAATATAATTATTGCGTCAGAGCGGTTATCCTTTGAGTAATATTCAAAATATTCCTTTTCTTTTCTTGCATCAAAATCGGTTATCGCAAGCGACATAATCGCACCAATCGAAGCAAGCCTTTTGTCGAGCGATGTAACTATCGAATTATAAAAATCACTCTTTATTTCAGGTGAAAGCACTGCAACAATCTTTTTGTGATATTTTCCTTTTGAAAATTTGTCAAAACATCCGTGTTCGCGCGCAAGATTAAAAATAAGCTCACGTGTTTCTTCGCTTATATCACTGCTGAAATTAAAAGCCTTAGATATCGTCGCAGGCGAAACCCCCGCTAAAGCCGCTAATTTTTTCTGCGTCAAAATAATCACCTCACAATTTTGCAAAAACCGTTATATGCTAATTTATTCATTATAAACAAACCCACATTAACACTAAAATTTTATCACAGTGTATTCAAATAGTCAATTTTATATTTAAATTTTTGGTTTTAAAAAATCCATATAGTTATATTAATTCCATTTACAAAAAAGTACATTTTGCTATAATTATATTGCAATTAATATGAAAGAAGGATAACAAATTGGAAAAAGAAATACAAAAAGATTCTAAATTTAATTATTCCTGGGTCATTCTTGGCATCTGTTTTTTAATGATTGCCGCAAGTCTTGGTTTCTGCAGCAGCGGACGCAATCTGTACCTTACCGCTATCACTTCGGCACTGGATATCCCCCGAGGTGCTTTTTCCCTGACGAATACCATTAGATTTATAACATCTACCATAGTCAATTTGTTTTTCGGAAAACTTATCTCGCGTTTTGGAAGCAAAAAACTGATTTGTGCAGGCTTCCTCTTTTTAATAGGATTTGCTTTAATTAATGCATTTGCCACATCTCTTTATGTTTTCTACATTGGAAGTCTTTTCCTCGGTATTGGTCTGTCGTGGACAGGAACAACAATGGTAAGCTCCATTATAAACATCTGGTGCAAAAAGAACAAGGGAACCATTACGGGTGCAGTTTTAGCAGCTAATGGTCTTGGCGGTGCAATTGCCGTTCAAATCATTTCTCCCATAATATTTCAGGAGGGAAATCCTTTCGGCTATCGTTCATCATACTTACTTGTGTCTTGTATTTTAGCAGTTGTACTATTTTTAATAATTCTGTTTTACCGTGAATGTCCCAAGGGAGAAACAGTTCCCGAAATCTCATCCTCTCGTAAAAAACGCAAAGCCCGTGGAGAAGGCTGGTCGGGTATGGAGTATTCGCAAGCTGTGAAAAAACCATATTTTTATGTTTCAGTATTTTGCGTATTCAGCATAGGTATGATATTGCAAGGTCTTGGCGGAATAGGCCTTCCCCATATGTACGACATAGGATTTAAGCCTGAGTTTGTCGCAATTATCTCCAGCATCGGCAGTATTTGTCTTACGTTTACAAAGGTGTCCGTAGGCTTTATGTACGACCGCATCGGTATGCGCCTTACAACAAATATTTCACTTTTCTGCGCATTCTATTCGCTTTTTGGTCTTATTGCCCTCCAAGATACGCAGGTAGGTCACGCAATCGCCTTATCTCGATGCTTTATCGGCTCTTTTGCTACACCGCTTGAAACAGTTATGCTTCCCTTATTTGCAGCGGAATTTTTCGGAAATAAGGATTTTGATAAATTCGTGGGTATATTCGTTTCGGCAAACTATGCAGGTTTTGCAATCGGCTCTCCTCTCGGCAACCTCTGCTATGACCTTTTCGGCAGCTACATAAAAGCATTTTATATCTTCGGTATATTATTAATAATTGTTACGATAGCAATGCAATACGTTCTTTATGCTGCAAAACGTGACAGAAAGCTCATTGAAGATGCGGAAAAACAAGAATATATTCAAGCCTACGAAACTATTTCGTAAAAATTTCGTTGACAGCTCTTTCTTTTATTGTTATGATAAAATTAACTATAAAAGTATACGGAGGTAAATCCTATGAGCAAAACCGCATTTTTAGGCTTTGGTGAAGTAAATACACCTATTGACATTATTATCAGAAAATGTAAAAAAGCAGAAGAAGATTTAAAGGCTGAGGGCTTAGACCTCATTTCAGTTTATCCTATAACAGATGATTACGAAGAAAAGGACATCAAAAAGGCTTTAGATGCTCTTTCGGGCAAGGATTTTGATTCAATCGTTGTTTGCATTGCAGGCTGGATTCCGACTCACGCAGTTGTAAAGGTTTGTGAGCAGTATCGCCATAAGCCGATGGTGCTTTGGGGACTTTGCGGCTGGATTGAAGATGACGGAAGATTGGTAACTACTGCTGACCAGGCAGGAACATCGGGTCTTAGAAAGACCTTTGCTGACCTTGGCTACACATTTAAGTACGTGTATGACATCATTGGTCTTCCCTCAAAATCAAAAACAGTTGCTGACTACTGCGTAGCAGCATCAGCAGCAGCTTCGCTTCGCAGCGCAAAAGTAGGTATGGCAGGCTACCGTGATATGAACCTTTATGGTACACTTGCAGACGGTCCTTCTCTTAAAAGAACAACAGGCGTTGAAATTGAAACCTTTGAAATGCTTGAAATGCAGCAGAGATACGAAAAAATTACAGACGCTGAAAAACAGGCTGTAATTGATAACGAAATGAGCAAATGGAAATTCTTAAAGCCTGCAAAAAAAGAAGGTATGATGATGGCTGCAGGCTATTATCTCGCTGTTAAGCAGTTAATCGACGAGCGTGGTTACGGCGCAATTTCACTCAAAGACGTTGATGGTATGAAAAAGCTTTGCGGCTTCCCGCCTGCACCGATTTTTATGCTTCTTGCAGATAGCGCAAATGTAAGCACAATCCCCGAAAACGATTGCCTCGGTAACGTAACTCAGCTTATGGTAAAAAATCTCACAGGTCAGTGCGGTGCATACCTTGAATTCTACGAATTCTTTACAGATAGAGTCCTAGCAGGTGTTCCTGACTATGTTCCTGCAGAAATTACAGACGGCGAAACTACTGTTATGCCTGCCGCTTTCGGCGAGCTTAATGAAGGTATCTTAAACGTATCTAAAGTAAAAACAGGCGAGCTTACAATGTGCAGACTTTTCTATGATGATGGTTTTTATTATATGCATATGGTTAAAGGCGAGGGCGTATCCCCAAGAAAATGGGAAGAAGCAGGCTGGACTCAGCCGGCACCTCAGCTCCCCGGTCTTGAAATTAAGCTCGATGACGTAGAAAGCTTTACACAAAACGTAATGTGTCAGCACTACATAATCTCTTACGGTGATAATACCGAAAAAATTAAAAACCTCTGCGATATACTGGGCATTGAGGTTATATAAGATTTAAACTAAAAAAAGGGGATGTTAAAAAACTCCGGAACGCAAGAAAAGAAGACAATCCATATAAAAATAATGATATTGGTTGTTATAAAGCACAAAAAATAGTGTAGAAAAATCGAATATTTTCGATTTTTCGTAAAATTAAATCTTTTCTTGCTATTAACAAACTTCGCCTC
>JAGBHP010000001.1 GCA_017935435.1 Clostridia bacterium
AAAAGAAAATTCCTGAATGGGTTGATTATGACAAAATTGACGGTTTAAGAATTGAAGCAAGACAAAAGCTTAATAAGCTAAAACCACTCTCACTCGGTCAGGCAAGCAGAATATCAGGCGTAAGCCCTGCTGATGTGTCGGTTTTAATGGTATATTTAAAAGCAAACAACAAGAAATAGAAAGAGAGAGTTAAGTATGATTAAAAGCATGACAGGCTACGGCAGGCATGAATATATGGACGAAGCCAAAAAAATCGTAATTGATATAAAGTCCGTAAATCAGCGCTTTTGCGATGTAAACGTAAAAATGCCGAGAGCCTACGGATACTTAGAGGACAAGGTAAAGGAATACGTTTCCTCCTCCATTTCACGTGGTAAGGTTGACGTTTTCGTTTACATTGAAAACTATTCAAGCGAAAATAAGCTTATTACGCTTGACAAAGCACTTTGCGACAACTATTACAGCGTAATTTCGCAAATCAAAGAGGAATATGATATAAAAGATGATATCACTCTTTCAAACCTCTTAAGATTTCAGGATATTTTCGTAGTTCGTCAGGAAGAAGAGGATAAAGACGCTGCATGGGAAATGATTAAAAATGTACTCGCCCGTGCAACCGAAGATTTTATAAACGCACGCATTCGTGAGGGCGAAAGAATGCTCGCCGACTTAAAGGAAAAGGGCGAAAATATTAAAAATCTTGTTTTAAAGGTTGAAGAGCGTGCTCCGAAAATCGTTGAAGAATACGCAGAGAAATTAAAGCAGCGTATGACAGAGCTTTTAGGCGATGTAAATATTGACGAAGGAAGACTTTTAACCGAGGTTGGCATTATGGCAGACCGTGTGTGCATCGCAGAAGAGCTTGTAAGGCTTAAAAGCCACTTAAAAGAGCTTGACAAAATTTTAGCACTCGATGAACCCGTCGGCAGAAAGCTCGACTTTTTAGTTCAGGAAATTAACCGTGAAATTAACACAATCGGCTCAAAATCAAACGATATTGATGCCGCAAGACTTGTTGTTGATATGAAATCAGAGGTTGAAAAAATGCGTGAGCAAATTCAAAACATCGAGTAAGAAAGGAAATAAAAATGAAACTCATAAACATAGGCTTTGGTAACATAGTTTCGGCAAACAGACTTGTGGCGATAGTAAGCCCCGATTCTGCGCCGATTAAAAGAATAATTCAGGATGCACGTGACCGTGGAATGTTAATTGATGCAAGCTATGGAAGACGTACAAGAGCGGTTATTATAACCGACAGTGACCATATAATCCTCTCTGCAGTTCAGCCGTCTACGGTTGCACACCGTCTTGACAGCTCTGCAGAGGACCTTTTAGACAAGGAGGATGAAGATGAAGAAAGCTAAGGGTCTTTTGGTTGTTGTGTCGGGGCCGTCAGGTGCAGGAAAAGGCACAATCTGTAAAGATTTTTTAGAAAAAAACAAGGAGGCTTTCCTCTCTATCTCCGCAACAACGAGAAAACCACGCCCCGGTGAAGTTCACGGAACTCACTACTACTTTTTAGAGGAAGATAATTTCAAACAAATGATAAACGAGGGCGGTTTCATCGAATGGGCACAGTTTTGCGAAAACTATTACGGAACTCCAAAAAAAGCCGTTACCGAAAAGCTCGAAAGCGGAAACGATGTAATCCTCGAAATTGAAGTTCAGGGTGCAATGAAGGTAAAAGAAGCGTTTCCTGAGGCAGTTTTGGTGTTTGTTCTTCCGCCTTCTATGAGCGTTTTAAGAGAAAGGCTCACAGGCCGTGGAACAGAAACTCCTGAGGTCATCGAAAAAAGGCTTAATACTGCTCTTTGGGAGCTTACAATTGCAGAAAAATATGATTATATTTTAATTAATGACGATGTTACAGCTGCTTCAAAGCGCCTTGAAGGCATTATAAAAGCGGAAAAACAAAGCGTAAAAAGAAATAACGAATTTTTAAAAGAATTTACTCAAAATTAAGTATGAAAGGAAGTTTTTTATTATGATGTTATATCCATCTATTATGGAACTTATGAAAAAAGCAGAAAGCAGATACAGTTTAGTTATTGCCGCATCTAAGCGTGCAAGAGAAATTTGTGAAGAAACAGAAAAAGAAGGAAACGGCTTAGACGGTGCAAAAAGCATAACTAAAGCCGTTGGCGAAATTTATCAGGGAGATATCGAAATCGTTGAAGGTCACGATATTGAGCCTGATAAGCGTGCAATTCTTGAAAACACGATTTCAGAAAAATTTGAAAGTCTTCTTGCAGGCGATGCAGATGATGAAAGCGAAGCTGACGGCGAAGATGAAGAAGATGAAGATAGTGAAGACGAAGACGTCGAAGAAGATAGCGATGATGAATAATATTAGTTCACTAAAAATCGGCGTTGTTTCTTTGGGTTGCGCTAAAAATTTAGTTGATACCGAGGCAATTTTGGGCGTACTTTCAGATAAGGGTGCTGAAATTGTGGCAGACCCGTCAAATGCCGATTGTATAATCGTAAACACCTGCGCTTTCATTGATTCTGCCAAGGAAGAATCGATAAATACCGTTTTGGAAATGGCAGAATACAAAAAGGGGAAATGCCGTCTTTTAATTATGTGCGGATGCTTAGCCGAGCGTTATGCTGAAGACATAACAGCTGAGCTTCCCGAGGTTGATGCCGTGTGCGGAACGGGTGATTACCTTAAAATTGCAGAGGTAATCGAAGAGGCTCTTTTGGGAAACAAGGTAAAAATTTACGGAAACATAAATGCCCCCATCCCTGAAAGCGAAAAGCGAATTGTAACAACAGGCAAAACTACCGCCTACATTAAAATTGCCGACGGTTGCGACAATAAATGCACCTATTGTATCATCCCCAAGCTTCGTGGAAAATACCGTTCAAGACCGATTGAGGCAATTTTAGACGAAGCACGCAATTTAGCCGAAAACGGCATACGTGAGCTAATTGTTATTGCACAAGATACCACAAGGTACGGTTTTGACCTTTATGGCAAATATCGCTTAGCAGAACTTTTAAGAGAGCTTTGCAAAATTGACAAGCTCCGTTGGGTGAGGGTTCATTATATGTACCCCGAAATGATAACAGACGATTTAATTAAGGTTTTTCGTGAGGAAGAAAAGCTTGTAAAATATATGGATATCCCGATTCAGCACGCATCAAGCGCAGTTTTAAAAAGAATGGGCAGAAAATCCACCAAAGAAGAGCTTTATTCTTTGCTTTTGAAATTAAGAAAGGAAATTCCGTCGCTTAGCATACGCACCTCTCTAATTGCAGGCTTTCCGGGCGAAACAGAAGAAGATTTTGCAGAGCTTTTTGAATTTGTAAAAAAAATGCGCTTTGAGCATCTCGGCGTCTTTTCATATTCTCAGGAAGAAGATACGCCGGCAGCTAATCTCCCCGACCAGATTGATGAAAACATAAAAATTATGCGCAGGGATAAAATTATGGAGCTTCAATCGGGAATTTCTTATGAGAAAAACCGTGAGAAAATCGGCAAAATTTTTACCGTTTTGTGCGAAGGCTACGATATGGATAATCTTATGTACTACGGCAGAAGCGAATATGATTCGGTGGATATTGATAACTTAGTTTATTTTGCATCGGAAGACGAAACCGAAATCGGCGAATTTGCAGAGGTTGAAATTTTAGATGCATCCGAATACGACCTTACCGGAAGGAGGATTTTTGGTGAAGATTAATCTACCTAATTTTTTAACAATTTTAAGAATACTTGCTGTTCCGATATTTATTATTTTTGCAAGCTATGACGTAATTCCCGGCTCAAACTATGTGGCTCTCATCATTTTCGTTTTGGCAACTGTTACCGACTGGTTTGACGGTTACTTAGCACGCAAAAACAAACAGGTTACAAACTTCGGCAAAATTATGGACCCCTTAGCAGATAAATTATTGGTAATAACCGCACTACTCTGCCTTTTAGAGCGTGGAATGGTGTCCGTTTGGGTTATTACAATAATTCTTCTTCGTGAATTTTTAATTTCGGGCGTGAGAATTTCTGCCGCCGCTGAAGGTAACGTAATCGCCGCAAGCATCTGGGGCAAACTCAAAACTGTGTGGCAGTTCGGCTCAATTATCCTCGCCCTGTTCTTTACAGAAGC
>JAGBHP010000021.1 GCA_017935435.1 Clostridia bacterium
ATTTCGATGGATAGCGAAAGCTTTGAATGTTTAAAGGAAGCTAAAAGCGAAAATTATAAATTTATTTATACAAATACTTCTATCGAAAGCGTCGTAAGACCTTTAATGTTTAAAATGTTTGAAAAGCTATGTGATGAACTCAAAAAAGGCGATAAAAACTCCTATATTTTTACGCACCATATAGATTATATCGCAGAAGTGGGTAAATTCTACGGCGGAAAAAAATATTATGAGGAAAATACGCCTGAGCAGATTGTAATCGACTATATCGCAAGTATGACGGATGACTATTTTGCAGAGCTTTACGCTCAGCTTTTCCCGAATGAAAAAACAATTAAATATAATTCGTATTTTGAATAAAAGTCAGGGCTTTTGCCCTGACTTTTATTTAAAGATTTATTAAAATTTCTTTATTAACTCATTTCCACGCCTGAATTTTGGAATTACCATATCAAGCTCATAATCAATCTGGCGAAGCTTCCATTTTAAAGCGTCCTCGTCGGTTGTGTATTCCATAGACGGCTCCCAGCCAAGACGTGAATCTTCTTGCACCAAGGGAATTGTTTCCTGGGCATTTTTTCTTTCTTCTAAAAGAAGTGCTTCGATTTCGTCTAAAAGCTTGCCTGCTTCCTCATGCGTGCCTGCAATATGGAGCTTCTGCTGAAGAATATAGTGCTTTTTAACGTTTAATACGGTAAGAATTGTGCGGTAGATGAATTTAGCAAGCAAAATGAGCTTTTTGAGGTTTTCGTTTTTGTTTTCACAAGCCTCTAAAATTTCAATGCCATTAAGTATTAAATCACGCATTTTTTCGGTAGATTTTATTTCATCAAAAATTCTTACGCCTGTAAGTGAGTTTCTTCCCGCAACGTCGGGAACGTATCTTGAAAAATAAATGCCGTTACCAAACATTGACTTAAACCTGTCGGGCATTTTTCCGTCGCCCACAAGACCGCAGGGGAGTGCTTTTGCGTCTTCGAGCCAGAACGGGTAAGCAGGACCTATGCGGTAGCCGCCGTACTGGTCTTCGTTTGTGGGAACATAGTGAAGAATTGCTTCATCAAAGCATTTTGTTGCTTCTTTTACTTTATCTGCGTTTTCGTCAAAATCACGCTTTAGGATATCTGCTAAAATTTCCTCACTGGGTTTAGCGTTGGTAAAGAACATATCCTTTTCGATATCTAAGATAAACGACGGATAAAAACCATAGTGGATGTTTTCGCAAACGCCGTCTAAGCCCCACTCGTAGTGCGCTTTTACCATACCTTCATAGCGTTTAATCCATTGACCCGGCATAGGCTCATAAGGAACTACACCAAAATCCCAAGTTCTTCCGCTTGACTGCGCATTTACGCTGAGGCGCAGGTTTTTATGTTTAGCCACTTCTTTTGCTTCGCTTACAAAAAATTCACCCGGGCCTGCAAAGGCGAGCGTATAATCAACAACATCTTCAACAGAGTTACCAACTCTGTATTGGTGGAACATATCCCACGTAGGTTGAACTGTAATTCCGTCAGGCAGGTTTTTAATGAGCCTTAGTCTATCCTCTTCGGGCGCAAATCCCCAGTTATATGTAGAAAAAACAAGCTCACAGGTGTCGCTGTATTTTCTTATGGCGTTTAGTATAAGCTGAAGCCACTCGGGGTAATCTCTGCACGGCCACCAGCCGGGCGACCATTTGCCTGTCGGGATGTTATCTACGTGGTTGTTTTTGTAAGGCGCTTTACCTGCTTTTGGGTCTTTACTTACAAAGTTTGTGCTTTCGCCCACAACGCTTACACTTTTAATCTTGGGGCAAGCTTTAAAAAGGCTTCCGTAAAGCTCGTCATAATAGCTTTGCGCATCAGGTTCATCCGGGTGCTTAGAATGAGGAGCAGAAAGCGACACAGCTATATCAAGACCGTATTTTTCGGCTCTTTCGCTTAAAAGGCGCAAATCGATGAAATTTTCTTTTCTCTGGCTTGTGTAGCCGTCTTTTATCCATAGCGTGATTTGTGACATACCTGCGTGGGCAGCTAAGCTCAGTGCTTCATCAGGCCACTCAAACATACCAAAGGGAGAGTGAGTCGAGCGGCTCGAAAAAAGAGCCTTTCTTTTTATAACACCTTTTTTTAGGAATGGTGCTTTTCTTATATTCATAAGGTCTTCTAAGTAGTAAAGACCTTGTGCTAAGCCCTTTTCGTCATAGCCTTCAACAGTAATTCCCGAGTCTTTTATTGTGATGCGGTAACCCATAAAACCGCTTGCATCTTCAATATCTTCATTTAGCGAAAGCGTAATCGCTTTTTCTGCACTTTGGGTGGTAACCATTGAGGAAACATTCATTGATGTAAAAAGATAGTCCTCAAAATCACGTGCCGCTGTCATAGTTACGATGCCTGCATTTTCGGGAACGACGATAAATAAGCCGTGCTTAATTTCAAACTCGTCTGCGCTCGGTGTAAGTGCTTTATTTCTGCGGTTTTTTTTGTGTACTTTTAAAAGCTCTGCTTTAAACTGAAATTTTTCTTCCATTTTTCTTTCTCCTTTAATTAAAAGCTTGAAAGTCCTTTTTCTATTGTTTCAATAATTGCGTCTACGCATCTTGTTACACGCTCTTTACCACGCTCTGCAGACATTTCTTTAGAGGATTCGGCAAACCAGTCGTCTGTATCCTTTAATCTTTCGAGCTTAATTGAGCCGGGATATAAATATTCCATAGAAGAGCATTCTTCTTTTCCTGCATGGTCACCGGGAAGAGCGTTTCTTTTAGGGCAACCGTTAAATACTCTTATCCAGTTCCACGGATTATCTTCAGCAGATAAATTTTCATAGAATTCTTTATTCTTGTTATCGCCCCACCAGCCGTAGCCTTTGGTTTGCTCTAAATACTCAAATGTAAGCTTTTTGCCTGCTTTTATGCAAGCTGCAGCTGTGGGCAGAATTTCCTCTGTCTGATGACAAACCAAAATATTAATATTTCTAAAACCGCTCCATAAAAGTGATTTTAAAATGTTATATATGTAGCTTTCAAAAACATCAACGTCCATATTAATAGTGTTTTTTTCGGGTCCGCCTACTGCATAGCTTGACACGCCGTAGAAAATGGTCGGAAGTATCATACAGTCCTTCTTTTCACCGATTTTTTTTATTATGCCTTGCGATACGAGTGCATCACAGCCGTAAGGACAAATGGTTGAGTGATATTCCATTGTGCCGACAGGAAGCAGCACAGGCCAGTTTTCCTTTTTTGCTCTTTCAACTTCTTCGGGGTATGAATATGCCATATTAAATGTTTTTGTTGCCATAAAAAATCCTCACTTTCAAAATGTTTTGACAATTAAATTATAACATGTTATAATCGTTTGTACATAGATTTTTTAAATCAAAACTTGTCAAAAATTAGCACAAGAAGGTGGTAAAGTGAATCATTTACAAGACGTATATTTCTCAAATCTGAATGTTGCAAGCAATTTCGGAGGTTTTTTTAATGCGCCTGTCGGTCACGATTGGTCGTGGTCGGGTCGCCCTTTTGTTCAGAATAAATTTTATTTTGTAACAAAGGGAAGCTGCACGATTGTTATTGAAGGAAAAGAATATTTGGGAAAGTCGGGCGATTGGTTTTTTATTCCTGCAAACGCTCAGCACAGTTACAGAAATCATAATGAAAAGGTTTTTCAAAAATACTGGATGCATTTTGATATTTATCCAAATAACGGACTTTTTCAAATACTAAACCTTCCTTATGTGGTTAAAGTGGAAAAGGGCGGTAAGGCTTATAAGCTGTTTAAACAGTACGCACATCTTTCGGGTAGCGATAAATTAACTGATAAAATCACAGTAAAATCAATACTTATGCAGCTTGTGGCAGAGTACATAAGCCTTGCTATTCCTGATAATGTGTCGGTAAAAAGCATCAGCGATACTAAAATTGATAATTGCCTTCGGTTTATAAATAATAATATTGAAAAACCGCTTACCGTTACAGAACTTGCGGCAGAGGCTCATATGCATCCCACACATTTTATAAGATTTTTTAAGGAAAAAACAGGGCAGACGCCTGCAAAATACGTTAAAGCGAAAAAAATGGAAACCGCTAAACGATATTTAGAGGATTCGGATTTATACATAACGGAAATTATGGAAAAAATCGGTGAAACAGATAGCGCATCCTTTTCTAAACAGTTTAAAAGCTGCTATTCACTTTCGCCGAGAAGCTACCGCAAAATGTATATTAAAGACCAGTAGAAATAGTGATATGAATTGGAATTTATGCGACCAAATGTTGTGGTCGAGCATAGCCTCCCTTGTGCAAAGGGAGGTGGGTTTTGCGAGCAAAACTCGGAGGGATTGTCATTAAAAAAGCGTTTGTTATCATAAAAACAATCCCTCAGTCACCTTACGGTGACAGCTCCCTTTACACAAGGGAGCCTATCGCCCGACCAAAACCTTGG
>JAGBHP010000022.1 GCA_017935435.1 Clostridia bacterium
TATGCCAACCTTTCAGCGTGTCGATAAAGTCGACACGCTGAACAGACTTTGAAAAACGAAGTTATATTTTGCGAACTCAAATTCGTCGGCGTACGAGGGTACGGTAGAGTTTGAGTTCGTAAAAAGCAAGCAATGGAGTGCTTCTTTTAAAAAGCGCTCCATTGTCTATTTATTTCTGTTAAATTTTTTGTTTTCATTCTTATAAATTATGGGTCTTGCGGTAGAACGAGTTTTTCGACAGTCTGACGCAAATGTGATTTTCACATTTGCGTTTCTATATATTGAGCGTTATTGCTGCTTGAAATATCGGTTTCAAAGGAACTGCTTTCTTCAAAAGAAAGCCTTTCTCTTGCAACTGCAAGCATGAGCTTAATTCTGTTTTCCTGATTAACCTTAGTTGCGCTTGGGTCGTAGTCAATAGGTGTGATATTTGCGTTTTTATGCAAAAATCTTATCTGATTAATCATTCCCTTTCCTGCGATGTGATTTGGCAGGCAACCGAAAGGCTGAGCACAGATAATATTTTCGTATCCGCTTTCGCAAAGCTCAATCATCTCGGCGGTAAGAAGCCAGCCTTCGCCCATTTTTGCGCCGAGTGAGATTATTCCCTCGGGCTTTTTCATCAGCTCACGAAAAGAGCAAGGTGCGCTAAAACCGTACTTTTTAAGGCTTTTAGACATAGAAATGCCGACAGAGTCGAGCCAGGTGAGCAAAACCTCGCTTAAAAAGGAAAGAAATTTTTCTCCGCCGTAAAGCTTTGTTGTAATGCTCTGGTTTGCGATGCAGTATTCTATAAACCCCAAAAGACCTGGAAGATTTACCTCACAGCCTTCGGCTTCTAAAAATTCTTCTAAATTATTGTTGCCGAGAGGGGAATATTTAACGTAAATTTCGCCAACAACCCCAACCTTTATTTTGGGGGTATCAACCTTTTCGATAGCTAAAAAATCAGCGCAAATTTCTTCAAAATACTTCTTCATTTTTCGTGAAGAGTAATTTTTTTTGTTTTTCATCCAGTCAGAAACTGTGTTCATCCACTTTTCTTTCATCTTATCAGCCGAGCCTTTGATTTTCTCATAAGGCTTAACCTGATTTTTAAGGCTTGCAAGCAAATCGCCATAGCAAATGCACGCAATTATACGCCTTAAAAGAGAAAACGAAATTGGAAGTGCACTTTCTTTTTCTAAATTGGTGAAATTAAGGCTTGCAACGGGAATGTTTCTATATCCTGCCTTAACGAGCGCCTTTCTTAAAAGCTTTATGTAGTTAGATGCACGGCAACCGCCGCCTGTCTGAGTAATCAAAAGCGCAGTTTTTTCTAAATCGTATTTTCCTGAAGCAAGCGCATCCAAAAACTGACCGATTACTAAAAGTGCGGGGTAGCAGGTGTCGTTATGAACGTACTTTAGTCCGAGCGATGAAACTTCGCTTCCGCAGTTATCTAAAATTTCAACGCTGTAACCCTCGCTTTCAAATGCGGCGGCAATCAGCCGAAATTGTGTAACCGCCATATTCGGAATGAGGATTTTATGCGTTTTTGCCATTTCTTTTGTAAAATTTGGTGTTGTTATTTCCATAACTTTTCCTCTTAAACTTAATCTTTGATTGCGGCAAAAAGGCTTCTGAGCCTTATGTTTACCGCACCTAAATTTGTTATTTCATCTATTTTTATCTGCGTATACAGCTTGCCTGCGTTTTGCAGAATTTCTTTGGTTTCATCGGTAGTTACAGCATCTAAACCGCAACCGAAGGACACAAGCTGAACAAGCTCGCAGTCAGGGTTTTGCGTGCAAAACTTAGCGGCGGCATATAGCCTGCTGTGGTAAGTCCATTGGTTTAAAACCGAGGTTTTAAATTTTTTTGTGTTTTGCGATACAGAATCTTCCGTTAAAACAGCCGCACCCTGCTTTATGATAAGCTTATCAATAGAATGGTTGATTTCGGGGTCAGCGTGGTAGGGTCTGCCTGCCAAAACTATGATTTTTCGCTTTTCTTCCCTTGCTTTTTTTATGATTTCCTCTGCTTTTTTGCGTAAATCCGCCATATGCTTTTCGTATTCGCAGTAGGCTGCCTTGCAGGCGAAATCTACTTCCTTGCGGGTTATATTATAAAAATATTTCTTTAAAATATCGGTTATCTTTTTAGGGAAATCCTTTTTGCGAGAAATATCCACATAATCATAGATGAACTGAGTGTGGTAAAGCTCGGACATATTTCCCTTTATAACCTCGGGGTAATAAGCCACAACAGGACAGTTGTAGTGATTATCGCCAAGATTTTCGTTGATGTTATATGTCATGCACGGGTAAAAAATTGCGTCGCAATTTTGCTCTATCAGTTCTTTAATGTGTCCGTGTGCAAGCTTTGCAGGAAAGCAAACAGTGTCGCTTGGGATACTTGCCTGACCCTTTTGATATTGCTCGCGGCTCGAAAAAGAGCTTGTTTTAACATTAAAACCGAGAGCTTTAAAAAAGGTGTGCCAGAAAGGAAGCAATTCATACATATTAAGGCAGAGCGGAATGCCGATTTTGCCCCTTTCACCGCTTGAAGACATATATTCTTTAAGGCGGTTTTGCTTATATTCATATAAATTAAGCTCACAACCGGATGCTTTGCCTGTTATGGGTCTTTCGCACCTGTTACCCGATATGTATTTTGTTCCGTCAGAAAAAGTGTTAACCGTAAGCTGACAGTTGTTGGTGCACGCACCGCACTTTACGTTTGATATGGTCTGGGTAAAGCCTGAAAGTGCATTTTTATCTAAAACAGAGCTTTTTTCGCTTTTTACATTGTTTTTTCCATAAATTGCTGCACCGTATGCACCCATAAGACCTGCAATATCGGGGCGGATAACGTTTGTGTTTAATTCACGCTCAAACGCACGCAAAACTGCCTCGTTGTAAAAAGTACCGCCCTGAACGACGATGTTTTTGCCTAAAGATGCCGCATCTGTAATCCTGATTACCTTATAGAGCGCATTTTTAACAACAGACGAAGAAAGACCTGCGCTGATATTTTCAACCGTCACACCGTCTTTTTGCGCCTGTTTTACACTTGAATTCATAAAAACTGTGCATCGGCTGCCGAGGTCTACGGGGCGGTCTGCAAAAAGTCCGAGTTTTGCAAATTCGGAAGAGGAGTATCCCAAAGCTTCTGCAAAGGTTTGCAAAAAACTGCCGCAGCCCGAGGAACAGGCTTCGTTTAAGAAAATATCGCTAATTGCGCCGTTTTCAATTTTAAAGCATTTCATATCCTGACCGCCGATGTCGATTATAAAATCAACCTCGGGCAGAAAATGCTTGGCGGCGGTAAAATGCGCAACAGTTTCCACAACGCCGATATCGCACGAAAAGGCTTTTTTTACAAGCTCTTCGCCGTAGCCTGTAACAGTTGTGCTTTTAATGGTAATGTTGGGGTTTAAATCATAAATTTCAAGCAAGGCATCTTTAATGAGTGTGGCAGGGCTGCCTCGGTTTGCCATATATTTTTCATAAAGCAAACGGCAGTTATCATCGATTACTGCAAGCTTTACGGTAGTTGAGCCTGAATCTATGCCTATATGTACATTTCCTTTAAAGGAGCAAAAATCTGCTTTTTTTACAGTTGCTTTTTTGTGTCTTAAAACAAATTCTTCATACTCTTCTTTTGTTTTAAAAAGCGGCTCAGAGGCTTCGTATTCGGCTTTACCTGAGTAGGTTTTAATTTTTTCGCAAAGCTCCTTTATATTAAAGCTCTTTTCGGCAAAAAAAGCCGCACCGAGCGAAACAAAAAGCAAACTGTTTTCGGGGCATATTCCCGTGATGTTTAGCTCTTTATTAAACTTTTCCTGCAAAACATCTGAAAAGGTGAGCGGACCGCCAAGGTATAAAACCTTGCCACGTATAGCCCTGCCCTGAGAAAGACCTGCTATTGTCTGATTTACAACGGCCTGGTATATTGATGCTGCGATATCAGCTTTTTCTGCGCCCTGATTTATGAGCGGCTGAATATCGCTTTTTGCAAAAACACCGCAACGTGATGCAATTGTGTACATTCTTTTAGAGCTTTTGGCTTTTAGGTTCATTTCATCAGCAGTCATTTTAAGCAGGGTTGCCATCTGGTCGATAAAAGCACCTGTTCCGCCTGCGCAGCTGCCGTTCATGCGCACCTCTGTTCCGTTTGTTAAAAACAGAATTTTTGCATCTTCTCCGCCAAGCTCAATTATGCAGTCAGTTCCGGGCGAAAGCCTTTTTGCAGCAATCTGAGTTGCAAAAACCTCCTGAACAAAGTCTGCCCCGCAAAAGTCAGCAAGACCCATGCCGGCAGAGCCTGAAAAAGCGATTAGTGCATTTTGCTCAGGCAGTGTTTCAGAAAGCCTCGAAAAAAGGTCAATGACCTTTTCTAAAATGTGGCTGTAATGCCGCTGATAAACAGAATATATAATTTTATCATTTTCATCCAGTACAACACATTTTATTGTAGTTGAACCAATATCTATTCCTATACGCATTGTGACACCTTAATTTAAAATTGTTTTTTTCCTATTTTAACATATTTATTTATAAATTTCTACAAAATACACAAAAAATTCAAAATTTTTTCTTCCTATTTAATAGTTACTTTGTTATAAACAAAAAAATACACCAATGTTTTTCGGCGTTGCAGCCTTAAAGATTGGTGTATTTTTTATTTTTTTCGCACCAAATATTGGCACGAGGACAAGCAAAAGCTATTTGTGCAAAATAGGGGAAAGTGACTTGTAGCACAATATGGTAATTATGGCAAGGCATGCGCCCCTTACAAAATTAAAAGGCGTAATTGTAGTTAACACAAGGCTTAGTTTTGCACTAAATTCAGCCGACGGCATATAAAGCGGAAGCATTATAAAGAAGTTTGCAAATGCAGCGGCAACAGGCATTATAATGCAGCCTGAGATTAATGCTAAGATAGCGCCCTTTTTGGTTTTGTTTTTTGCATAAACAAGACCGACTGTAAAAACAAAGATGCCGTTAATTACAAAATTTGCAAGCTCGCCGACAAAGCCTGTTGAGCTGATTGTAAGATGGAGAAAATTTTTGATAAATTCAATTAAAACTCCGGCTAAAGGGCCTAAAGCGAGTGCGCCGATTATTGCAGGAAGGTCAGAAAACTCAATTTCCAAAAAGCCTGCCACTTTAAGCTGCATAATTGAGCCTATCACCTGAAGGATAAAGGCGATGGCTGAAAGCACACCGATTTTTGTATAGTAATTTGTTTTTTTTCTGTTCATCTTTTTCTCTCCTTGGCTGAAAATAAATAAAAAACCCTGTATAAAAATATACAGGGCAAAAAGCATAAGCACACTTCTTTCATCCGGACTTTAGCAAAATGCTTTACCGTCGGCTTTGGAATTTCACCAAATCAACCCTTTTAAAAAGGGCTCGCGGGCTAAGCTGAAAAAGCATCACCGCCGGTGGGGAATCTCACCCCGCCCTGAAGCTTTTATTTAATTTATTATATTATATAACATTTAGAGCATAAATGCAATATAATTACACAATTTTACAAAAAATATTTTAAAAATCCAAAATATTTGAACTTTTTTAAAAAAGTACTTGATTTTTTGAATTTTTGTGTTATAATAAAAATAAGTCCAAGATATTTGGATATTTTAAACAGGTGGGTGATTAAATTGGACAAAAATATTCCTTTACACGAAAAACTCAGGATTTTAAGGGCGAAAAACAACATAACACAGGATGTTGCAGCGGAGGAGTTACATATTTCCAGAACCTGTCTTTCAAATTATGAGCGTGGGTCGCGCGTGCCTGACGTTGAAACGCTTATAGCTATGGCTGAATACTATAAGGCAGAACCGGGATATCTTTTCCAAAACAAGAAAACAGAACATAAAGCTGCAAAATGCAGTGAAACCTCGGGCAGTGATTCTTATAAGGCAAACGGGGTATGGCACAATCTAAACGACAACATTAACATTTCACAAATGCCGCTTTCATCTAAAATTGCTTTGCACAGCTTTTATGAATACTTAAATTATTGCGACAACAGAATGAAAAAGAAAGACAGGGAAAATGAAAACTATGGTAGAAAATAATTGCTGTTTTACAGGGCACCGCTTTATTAAAAACGAAAAAAATGTTTATATCCGTGCAAGACTTTCGGAAGAAATTTTTAAACAGATTAAAAGAGGCAAAACGGGGTTTATTTGCGGCGGTGCTCTTGGGTTTGATACAATGGCTGCAAAAATGGTGCTTGAGTTTAAAAGAATTTTTCCGGGCATTTCGCTTATATTGTATCTTCCCTGCAAAGACCAGACAAAAAACTGGCGCAAAAGCGATGCCAAGGTCTTTGATGATATTTTAAAAAAAGCAGACGAGATAAAATACATCTCAAATGAATACTACTCGGGATGTATGCACAAAAGAAACCTTGCGATGATTAATTCGTCATCTACGTGTATTGCCTTTCTTGAAAAAAACAGCGGAGGTACTTTTTTTACCGTAAAAAGTGCATTAAACAGACAAAAAGAGGTTATTTATATATAAAATTGCCCGAAAATCGTTAATTTTTAAAGTTTTTGTGCATATTTTTAAAAAAATCCTTTATTTTTGGTAAATTTTCTATTATAATTATAATGTAGAACTATTTTTACAAAAAGTTTTTTGTTTGTGCACAAGTCCGCGGTGCGTATTTTGCTAAATATTGCGGATAGAAAGGCAATGTGAAAAATTTTGAATCAGAAATTTACCGAGCAGTATATTACCAATGCTTTAGAGCAAAACTATATGCCATATGCGATGAGCGTTATAGTTTCTCGTGCAATTCCTGAGATTGACGGGTTTAAACCATCTCACAGAAAGCTTCTTTACACTATGTATAAGATGAATCTTATCTCGGGTCAGCGCACAAAATCGTCTAACGTTGTAGGTCAGACGATGAAGCTCAATCCTCATGGTGACGGTGCGATTTATGAAACAATGGTACGTCTTACACGTGGAAACGGCGCACTTTTGCACCCTTTTGTTGACTCTAAAGGTAATTTTGGTATGCAACAGTCAAGAGATATGGCGTATGCCGCTCCTCGTTATACCGAGGTAAAGCTTGACAGCATCTGCAACGATATTTTTGGAGATATAGATAAAAATACGGTTGAGTTTGTGGATAACTATGACGGCACGATGAAAGAGCCGCTTCTTTTGCCTACAACCTTTCCGAATATTTTAGTTAACCCAAATCAGGGTATTGCGGTTGGTATGGCATCTTGCATTTGCAGCTTCAATTTAAAAGAGGTCTGCGAAACCACCATTGCTCTTTTAAAAGACGAAAAGGCAGATTTAACCAAAACCTTAATCGCGCCTGATTTTTCTACGGGTGCAATGCTCATTTACCGTGAGCAGGATATTTTAAATATCTATGAAACGGGAAGAGGAAGCTTTAAATTACGTGCTAAATATAATTATGATAAGAAAAATAACTGCATAGAGGTTACAGAAATTCCATACACCACAACGGTTGAGGCGATTATGGATAAAACCGTGGAGCTTGTTAAAAGCGGTAAGGTGCGCGAAATTTCCGATATGCGTGATGAAACGGATTTATCGGGTCTTAAGCTTACCTTTGACTTAAAAAGAGGAACAGACCCAGATAAGCTCATGGCTAAACTCTATAAGCAAACTCCGTTGGAGGATTCTTTTGCTTGTAACTTTAATATTTTAATTGACGGCGCACCGCACGTTTTAGGCGTTCGCGAAATTTTAAAGGAATGGTCAAATTTTCGAATAGAGTGCATAAAGCGCAGACTTAATTTTGACTTAGATAAGAAAAATGCACGCCTGCACCTTTTAGAAGGTTTAAGAAAAATTCTTTTAGATATTGATAAGGCGATTTCGATTATACGTAACACCGAAATGGAAAGTCAGGTTATTCCAAACCTTATGTCAGCTTTTGAAATTGACTTGATTCAGGCAGAATACATCGCTGAAATAAAGCTTCGTCATTTAAACAAAGAGTATATTTTAAAACGCTTAGAGGATATCGATACTCTGCGCTCAGAGATAGAAGATATTATGAGAACCCTTTCAAGCGATGTTGCAATTCGCCGTGTGATAATTAATGAGCTTAAAGATATCATTAAAAAATACGGCAAGGAAAGAAAAACGCAAATCATTTCAGATGATGACATAATTGAGGTAAACGAAGAGCAGTTTATTGAGGATTATCAGGTAAAAATGTTCTTAACCGAGCAGAATTACTTAAAGAAAATAACCCTCGCATCCTTAAAGGTTGCAAGCGAACAAAAGCTTAAAGATGATGATAAAATGCTTTGCTCGTTTGAATGTTCAAATAAAAGTGATGCTATATTTATCAGTAATAAATACAATGCCTACAAGATGAAGATTCACGAAATACCAAACTGCAAAGCAAGCGTTTTGGGCGAATATCTTCCAAATCTGCTTGATATGGAGCCTGATGAAAAGATTGTTTATATGGCGGTAACGCTTGACTATTCGGGATTTTTACTTTTCTGCTTTGAAAACGGCAAAATGGCTAAAATTCCGCTTAAAAGCTATGAAACCAAGACAAACCGCAAAAAGCTTACGGGTGCATATTCTGAAAAATCTCCGCTTGCAAGCGTAATGTTTATCCAAAAGGATTGCGAGCTTTGCGCCTTTTCAAACATCAACAAGGTGCTTATATTTAACACCGAAAAAATTCCTGAAAAGGCTACAAGAAGCTCTCAGGGCGTTCAGGTTATGACACCGAAAAAGGGTAGCGTGATTGCAAAAATCTTAACGCTTGACGAGGTAACCTTTACTGATTTTGATTATTACCGCACAAAAAATATCCCTGCACGTGGCGCATATTTAAAAGATGATGACACGCAGGGCACTCAGCTTTCGCTATTTTAAAAGCTATTTTTTAAGGGAAGTAAAATTATGAAGGAAAATATAAATTCTCAGCTTGAGTTTCTGCTCGAAGTTGATAAAATGAAAACTGTTTTAAGAAGAAATTTAGTTTCAGACGGCACACGTCGAGAAAACGATGCCGAACATTCGTGGCATTTCGCACTTGCGGCGCTAATTATGGCAGAACATGCGCATACAGACAAAATTGACATAGCAAGGGTTATTAAAATGGCGCTTGTGCATGACCTTGTTGAAGTTTATGCAGGCGACACCTTTGCCTATGATAAAGAAGGGTATGAGGACAAGGAAAAAAGAGAGCTTGAGGCGGCAGATAAGCTTTTTTCTATGCTTCCTGAAAATCAGGCAAGTGAAATCCGTGCCCTTTGGGATGAGTTTGAGGAAATTAAAACCGATGAGTCAAAATATGCAAACTCGTTGGATCGCTTTATGCCCCTGCTTTTAAATTATAACACCGAGGGGCATACGTGGAAGCTAAGAGATGATATAACGTCAGAAAGCGTTTATAAACGTATGGAACCAATAAAGACAGGTATGCCTGCTCTGTGGGATACTGTGTGCTTTATGATTGAAGATAGTATTAATAGAGGATATCTTAAAAGGTAAATTGGAGTTTAGCGGTCTGGCTAAAAATGCGCAGAACGCGCAAAACAAGTATTAATAAAAGCTATACAGATTAGTATAATTTGCTAAAAATATAGTAGAAATTCGCAAACGAATTTCTAAGGAATAATGTTTTAGCGCTATGAACAAACGTCACCTCTCGCTGTACCTATGTACAGCTTCGGGATTCCGTTTGTCCATTCTGCATCATTTTTCGCTCAGCCGCAGGCGCACAACCGTAAGATAGTGCGCTAAATCCCAATTTACCTTTCGGTTATGATTTGACTTTGTAGGGGACGGCCTCCTGGACGTCCCTTTTACGTCATACATACGCACGTTTTAACGGGTCGTCGAGGAGGGGCTGCTACCTTGGGTACGCACCGAAAGAATATACAAGCGGAACGAGCAAGCCCGTTCCCTACAACGCATAACCGCAAAATTGCGTAATCGTAGGGAATGGATTTATCCATTCCCTGCGATTTTTTTGCGGAAGGCATAAATGCCTTCCCTACAATTTTCACCGTAAGAGTGCTGCCTGTATTGTAGGGGCGAATCACGATTCGCCCGCGGGAGGGCACGGAGACCCTCCCCTACAAACACGTTCACCAATTCGTAAGTTAAATACTAATTTTATTATAAAATGGTGCAGTTAACTGCACCATTTTGTGTTTTATATTTATCTGTTTAAAATCCACACGCCTATATTTAGGTAGAGTGCAAACGTAAGCCACAGCCAATAGGGGATAAGCAAAAGTCCTGCCTTATGGTCAATGCGATAGAATTTAGCAACTGTAATGCCTGTAAAAATCCACAGGGCGATTTCAACAATTACCGAATAAAAAAGCGCCTGATAGCGAAAGAATATAATCGGCCACAGAAAATTTAAGAAAAGCTGAGCAAAAAAATAAACTGCGCTATCGACGAAAACCTCACGGTTTTCTGCTTTTCGGTATGCTATGGCAAGCGCAATTCCCATTAAAAGATAAAGCACGCCCCAAACAATCGGAAAAACAATCGGCGGAGGCGAAAGCGGCGGTTTGTTAAAGGAATTATAAACAATTTCGCTATTTCCTGCAAGGCGTGATGATAAAAACCCAACAATTCCCGGAATAACGATTAAAATGATATTTGTAACCACCTTTTTTAAATTTACGGCAGAAAACATAAAAAACACCCTCTTAAAATTAATCTATGGTATTATTATGCTCCTTTTTTGCAAAATATACCTAAAATTAATTTTAAGAGGGTGCTTATGTACTTAAATTTAATCTCAGCCCTTTAACTGATGACGGCTTTCACGAATGCTTTCAACAGTTGCGATTAATTCTTCTTCAATACCGCGAAGTATTCCGTCAGCGTACTGATTTGCGCCAACTCTTATTTCACGTGCATTTTCCTGTGCTGAATCGACAATCTTATTAGCCTGCTCATAAGCCTGCTTTGTGATTTCGTGCTCATTAATCATAGCAACGATTTTTTCTTCGGCACTCTTAATAATGTCTGCCGCTTCTTTTTGAGCTTCAGCAATAATTCTCTGTCTTTCTTCCTTCACCCAGCGAGCCTGTTTCATCTCTTCGGGATATTTAAGTCTTGCTTCCTGCATAAGGTCTAAAAGCTCATCCTTGTCGATAATTCCTTTTCCCCAGAATGGAATGGTAGTGCTATGTTCTACTTTATCCTCTAATGCCTCAATTATTTCAAGTATGTCCATTTTAACGCCCCTCCGTAATCTTTAGTTTTATATCTTCTAATATTTCATCCGGTACTAAACGGGAAAAATCCCCGCCAAGACTTGCAAGCTCTTTTACTATGCTTGAGCTTACGTAAGAATAATCTGTGCTGGTCACCATGAAAAGAGTTTCAACCTCGGGACACAGTTTTTTGTTTAAAAGTGCCATCTGAAATTCATATTCAAAATCAGTAATAGCCCTCAGGCCCCTTACTATTACATCCGCCTTTTCCTGCCTTACGAAATCAACCAAAAGACCGTCAAAGGCTTTAATTTCGCAGTTTTTTGCATCGCCCAAAGCTTTTTTAATTAGCTCTACACGTTCATCTGCTTCAAACATCGGCTTTTTCGCCGAGTTACACAAAACGCCGACAATGACCTTGTCATACAGCAAAAGACACCTTTTTATAATATCAAGATGTCCGCACGTTATCGGGTCAAAGCTACCGGGATAAACTGCTACGCTCATAAATGTACTCCTATTTTTCCAAGACTATAACTCTGCATCTTCCATATTTTTTGTCTTTAATCACACTAAACCCGTCAGGAACCTCAAAAATGAGTGACGCATCCATTTCGCACACTAAGCGTGCACCGAGGTTTAATGACTTTTCGCCGAGCAAAGTTATTGCATCCGTTAAAAGTCCGTCCTTATACGGCGGGTCTAAAAACACAAGGTCAAACTTTTCTGAGTTGCCCAAAATAAAGCTTTTATAGTCGGACAGAACACAGTTTGCCTTATCTTCAAGATGCGTTTTTTTGAGATTACTTTTTGTAATATCAAGTGAATACTTGCTTTTGTCCACAAAAACAGCATGCAGTGCGCCACGAGAGAGCGCCTCAATTCCAAGACCTCCGCTTCCTGAAAACAAATCAAGCACGTTTAAATCCGAAACGCTCATAAGCATCGAAAAAACTGCTTCTTTTACATGGTCAAGCGTAGGACGAAACTCAAGCCCCTCGGGACTAAGTAAATGCGTACCTCTACTGCTTCCTGAAACAACTCTCAATTTATCCACCCTTATATTTCGTAATCAAATACAAAAACCCACACTATATATTTTATACTATTTAGGGAAAATGTCAAGTATTTTAATGAAATTTTAGCTAAATGTAATATTATTGTTAAATAAAGACGAAATTTTAGCAGAAATTTGTCTGTTTTCCTCTGATAACAGGTGAGGGTCTTTTTCTAAAATTTCTTTTACAAAAGATGTAGTTTCCGACAAAACATCTATATCCTCATAAAGATTTGCGATTTTTAATGGAGGAAGACCGTGTTGCATTGTGCCGAAAAAGTCCCCGGGGCCTCTTAGCTTTAAATCCTCTTCGGATATGATAAAGCCGTCGCCTGTTTCTTTCATTACTTCCATTCGCTTTTTTGTAATTTCGTTTGATGATTTCGGGAAAAGTATGCAGTAAGCCTCTTTTTGACCACGCCCAACTCTTCCGCGAAGCTGATGAAGCTGCGACAAACCAAACCTTTCAGCATTTTCAATTATCATAATTGACGCATTCGGCACATTTACTCCAACCTCAATTACGCTTGTTGCGACCAAAATATCTATATCGCCTTTTGCAAATGCGTTCATCACGCTTTCTTTATCTGCTGCCTTCATTTTGCCGTGAACAAACCCCGTTTTAAGATTTTTAAAGATAGAGTTTTTAAGCTCGTCTGCAAAGAGCGTTACGGATTTTAAGTCGAGATTTTCGCTCTCTTCAACCAAGGGGCAAACGATATATACCTGACCGCCGGATAAAACCTCTTTATTTACAAATCCCCACACACGAGCTCTTAAAGATTCATTTGCAACTATTGTTTTAACGGGTTTTCTGCCCGGGGGCAATTCTTTTATCTGAGTAATGTCTAAATCACAGTATAAAATGAGGGCTAAACTCCTCGGTATAGGCGTTGCCGTCATTATTAGCGAATGAGGGTTTTGCCCCTTGTCGAGCAAGGTTTTTCTTTGATTTACACCAAAGCGATGCTGCTCGTCTGTTATTGCAAGTCCGAGATTTTTATATTTTACGTTTTCAGAGAGCAGTGCGTGCGTGCCGATTATTGCAGATACTTCACCGCTTTCAATTTCAGATAAAATTTCTTTTTTCTTAGCTTTTGTCAGCGAACCAAGTAATAGCTTAGTTTTTATACCAAATTTTAAGAGTAGGGGAGAAAGGCTTTCAAAGTGCTGCGTTGCAAGAATTTCAGTCGGTGCCATTAAAGCTGCCTGCATTCCGTTTTTAATCGCCGCAAACATTGCGCCTGCTGCCACTATCGTTTTACCCGAGCCAACGTCACCCTGAATCAGCCTGCTCATAGGAACGCTTTTTTTCATATCAGAAAGTATGTCCCGAAGGGCATTTTTCTGCGCATTTGTAAGCTCAAAAGGAAGCTGAGCCAAAAATTCTTTCATACACGAGGTATCTTTTATCGGCTGAGCTTTTTTAACCTCACGGTCCTTTTTTATCTGCATTAGCGCAAGCTGAAGAGAAAACAGCTCTTCAAAAACAAACCTGTGACGAGCTGCGTTCTTTGTTTCTAAACTTTCAGGGAAATGAATATTTTTATAAGCATAATTTATCTCACAAAGTCCTGCCTTTGTTATCACATTTTGAGGCAGAGTTTCAGAAAGCTTTCCTTTTGTAAGGCTGAGTGCCTGCTGCGCTAAATCAATCATCATTTTTTGCGTAATTCCGCTTGTCAAAGGATAAACAGGCACAATTTTACCGATTTGGCGGTTTACGCCCGGCTTTTCAAATATGGGAGATGTAATCTGCCTTTTTGGAAACTGCTCAAATTTTCCGAAAAATATGTATTCCTCGCCCGGTTTTATAGCATTTTCTATAAATCTGATATTAAACCACGTAACGTCCATATTGATAAGTCCGTCAGTTACACGAGCGGAATAAATTATGAGGTTTTTTCGCACATAATTACATTTAACAGGCGAAATCACAGTTGCACGCACGCAGACATTTTCCCCGTGAGCGCATTCTGAAATTCTTTTAATCTTCGTTCTGTCCTCATATTCCCTCGGGAAAAAGGCGAGCATATCCCCAACAGTTTTTATATTAAGACGCAAAAGGGCGCAGGCTCTTTTATCGCCAACGCCCTTTAATTTTTTAATGCTTTCGTTTAAAACTTCATTAATCATCTAAATCTACTCCACCGAGATAATGTAGTAGTAAAGCGGCTGACCGCCACGGTGAACAACAACATCGTAGTCAGGATATTCTTCTTCTAAAAATTCTGTAATTTCTTCAGCCGTTTCTTTCGTTACGTCTTCGCCGTAGTAAACGCTTAAAATTTCGCCGTCATCGTCTGCCATGTTTGCGGCAAGCTCTTTTAAAACGTCTTCGGGAGAAGAGCCGACAGCGAGGATTTCTTTTCCGTGAACGCCTAAAATATCGCCCTCTTTTATATCCTTACCATCAGCATTTGTATCTCTTACCGCATAGGTTACGCTTCCCGTTTTAACAAGGCTTGCAGCGGTAATCATTGCATTTTTGTTTGCATCAGGCTCTAAAGTCGGAAGAAATGCAAGCATAGCTGAAACGCCCTCGGGAATGGATTTTGTAGGAATTACAATTACATTTTTATCCGAAAGCTCAGCAGCCTGTTCCGCGGCTAAGATGATATTTTTATTATTCGGGAAAACATAAACATTTTCTGCATTAACCTTTTCGATTGCGCTTAAAATATCATCGGTAGACGGATTCATAGTCTGTCCGCCGGGGATAATTTCGTCAATGCTCATATCACGGAAGATTTCAGTTATGCCGTCACCTGCGGCAACAGCGGCAAAGCCGTACTTTTTAGCAGGCTCTTTAGTTTCAGGCTCTTTAGTTTCAGGCTCTTTTTCTTCCATAATCGAATTATGCTGATAACGCATATTATCAATCTTGATATTTATAAGCTGACCAAGCTTTAATGCCTGCTCAATAACATAACCCGGGTTATTTGTGTGAATGTGAACCTTTACGATTTCCTCATCATCAACAATAACCATAGAGTCGCCCTTGGTCTGTATGTTGCTTCCAAAAAGCTTTGTTGAAGCCTTTGGATTATTTTTCTCTATTAAAAATTCTGTACAGTAGCCGTATTTTATTTCTTCGTTGGCAATTTTTACTGCTTTTGGTGCAGAGCTTCCTATTGACGATGCATCTTCAAGCGGAACCATCTCACCTGTTTTAAGATAAGAAAGCAAGCCCTCTAAAAGATACACAACTCCCTGACCGCCCGAGTCAACAACGCCTGCAGCTTTAAGCTGAGGCAGAATTTCGGGTGTTCTGTCAAGGCTCTTTTGAGCGGCATCTGTAACTTTTTCCAAAAAGTCGATAATATCATCGGTCTGCTCTAAAGAATCTTCGCCGCATTTTGCAGCATCTCTTGAAACGGTAAGCATAGTACCCTCGGTCGGCTTCATAACGGCACGATATGCCGTTTCAACACCGCCCGAAAAAGCACGGCAGATATCTGTTTTATCAATTATTTTAGCTTCCTTTACAGCTCTTGCCATTCCTCGAAACAACTGAGAAAGAATAACGCCCGAGTTACCTCTTGCGCCTCTTAACGATGCTCCTGCAATGACATCCATAACGCTTCCTGCCGTCTGCGGATTTTTTTCAGAAAGCTCACGTGCTGCAGCGAGTACAGTCATCGACATATTAGACCCCGTATCACCGTCAGGCACAGGGAAAACGTTTAAATCATTTAAAATATTTTTTTTATTACAAAGTCTGTTGGCTCCCGAGATAAAAGCATTTGCAAGCTTTTCGGCATCTATGGTATACAACAAGACTGTCACCTCCAAAACTTAAGCAAAATTAATTATCTACTCTTATTCCATCGATATTTACAACAACGTGGCCAACCTTAAAGCCTGTCATACTCTCAACAGAGTAGCGCACGTTATTTATAATACTGTCACATATTACCTTAATATTTACACCGTATTCCACAATGATGTGAAGAGCGATGCTGATTTTATTATCATCTGTTGTGACGGAAATGCCTTTTGTTATGCTATCGCCTTTTAAAAGGCTCGCCAGACCATCACTTTTATTTTTATAAGCCATACCCACAACACCGTAGCAGCGGCTTGTTGCAGTTCCGGCAATTTTAGCTATTACGCTTGAGGACATTACGATTGCGCCCTGTTCGTTTTCAGTTTTTATAGCCATAAATCTATCGCCTTTCCGCCTGCTGATTTTTACTGCATTTGCCGCAGGCAGGCAAATGTAGTACCGCAAAAAAGTAAGCGGTGCAAAATATCGGGATTTTTGCACCGCTTCACTGCTTGATTATTTTTTAGGAACCTTTTCTTTAAATAAAAGCGTTATACACCAAAGACCGGCAATACCGACCAAGGTAAATATAATTCTTGAAAGAAGTGATAGCTGACCGCCGAAAATGGCAGCAACAATATCAAATCCGAAAAGACCTATGGAGCCCCAGTTAATAGCTCCCACAATCGTCAGCACAAGTGCAATTGTATCCCATACAGTAGTCAATGAAATGCATCTCCTTTATTTTTAATATGCATTTACATTCTTACCGATTTTTTTAAAAATATTCCTATTTTACAACTATATTTATTTAAGTATATCATAAATTATTCAATTTGTAAATAAATATTTAAAACAGAAAAAATAATTAAAATGAAGGTGAAATTTATGCAAAAACACAAGGCGGGAGAATTAAGACAGAAAGAAGTTATAAATATAATCGACGCAAAAAGGCTCGGCTTTGTATCCGATGTCGAAGTAAGCGTGGAAAAGGGCGCAATTGAAGCAATTATCGTTCCGGGCAGAGCAAAGCTTTTTAATATAGGAGGAAACGGCGACCTTGTTATCCCATGGAGCAAAATTAAAATGATTGGCGATGATATTATTTTGGTTGAGTTTTCGGATTCTATAATAAAATAATTTAAAATTTTTCGTATAAAATCCCAAAACACGCTCATAATAGAAACGTAATCTTTTGGAGGTGAAAACCATGAACAACAAAAACAATAATCAGAACAACAACCAGAATAACAACAATCAGAACAATAACAAAAATAATAACA